>CAYRBD010000101.1:0-11027 GCA_964422465.1 uncultured Chitinophagaceae bacterium | reverse complement strand
AGCAGATTTATCGGAAGTTTGGTTTTCAGGCCCCCTGAAGAAGTCAAATTTAGTTGAGCCTTCTTGCCTGTTTATCGCATAATCGACCTTCCCAGTAAAAATACGGCGGGCCGTTTATGCAGAAGGGGGCGATTCTTCTTCCATTCTTTGAGGCTGCGGGTTACAATGAACTCTGTGGGGGCGGTGATGTCAGCTGCAATACAGAGATGTGTTTCGGGGTTACAAATGCGTAGCAGATCGTCCAGGAGCCGTTCGTTTCGGTAAGGAGTTTCCATGAAAATCTGGGTTTCCCCCAGTTTTTGGACCTTTTTTTCTAACGACTTCAGGATATTTAACCGTTTATCCGATGTTTTGGGCAGATAGCCTGCAAAGCGAAAAGTCTGCCCGTTAAAACCAGAGGCGCTCAGCGCCATAAGCATGGCATTGGGGCCGACTAAAGGAATGACACGCGCCTCCATTTCATGTGCTGTCTGTACCAAAGCATTTCCCGGGTCGGCAATACAAGGGTAGCCGGCTTCGCTAACTATGCCGACATCAAATCCTTCCCCGAGCCATCTTTTAAATAAAGAGTGATCTGGGGTATGATGGGTATTGATCAAACTGAATTTCCGGTCGTCTATTGAAATATTCCGATCCAGACGCCTGAAAAAACGCCAGGCGCTTCTTTCATTTTCAACAAAGAAATGATAGATGGATTGAATGGTCGTCAACACGTAGGGCGGAAGTGAATCTGTAGCTTGTATAGCCAATAAGGAAGGGATCAGGTAAAGAGAACCCTTTGGATTTTGTGCTTGCATTAGGGGAGATTCTGTTTTGGTTTTTACAAAATAACGTAATTCTGTTTATTTTGCATTTTAATCCGTCATTTTATAGTTTTAAATGGGTAAAAGAATTCCGAAATCATTTTATCTCCGGGAAGATGTGATACAGCTTTCCAAAGACCTTTTGGGAACCAGGCTGGTAACCAACTTCAACAATCAACGTACTTCAGGTATTATTGTAGAAACGGAAGCTTATAAAGGGGCTGTGGATAAGGCATCTCATGCTTATGGAGGGAGACGGACCAGGCGGACTGAGATCATGTTCCGGGCCGGCGGATTGGCTTATGTATATCTTTGTTATGGCCTGTACCATTTATTTAATGTGGTCACAGGCCCTGCAGAAATTCCCTACGCCATCCTTGTCAGGGCAATAGAACCGGTGGATGGAATTTCGTTTATGCTGGAACGTTGCAATAAAGTTAAAGCTGGCCCCTCACTAACCAATGGCCCCGGTAAGCTTACCCGGGCGCTGGGGATTACCACGCAACATACCGGATACAGCCTCCTGCGGAACAGCCCGATATGGATAGAAGAGCCGCCCTTGCCCCTGATGGATGCGGATATTGTAGCTTCAAAAAGAATTGGAGTGGATTATGCTAAAGAAGATGCCCTGTTGCCCTACCGGTTTACCATCAGGGGAAATCCCTTTGTGAGTAAAGTGTAGGTTAATTTGAAGGCGCTTCTTCCTCCCCGGCTGGGTTGTTGCGATTGCCGGGAAGCAATTTTTTCAGGTCTCTGAATAAGCGGAAATAGAATTCCTTATTGAACATTTGAGAATCGTTAAGCGCTTTATATACCAGAAACCCGGCAATAGGAAGTAATATCGCCGTAGCCAGCCACATGCCACCCCAGGGAGTCATCACATCATTTCTGGCCAGGCGTTCCCCGATGGTGGAAACAACATGAAAGATCACGAAGAAGGCCACCGCAAAAACAAGGGGGGTGCCCAATCCGCCTTTTCTGATAATAGAGCCCAGGGGGGCACCAATTAAAAACAGTACGAAGCAGGCAAATGACAGGGTGAATTTACGTTGCCATTCTACCTTATGACGAATGACTGAACCGGACTTGTCATCATAAGAGGTAAGAGTCAGTTCCATGTTGTTTAGGTTCTGTTTTAATTGGCTGGCTACATTTTGATAAATATATTCTCTTCTATCGAAAGGAATAAGGCTGTCAAAGGAAGCCATCTGAAGAGGTTTTACCTTTGTGAGAGTCCAGCCGGAATCTACCCAGCGTGTGAAAGGATACCGGGTTTTTACGTCCATGTGAATGATCCTGGCATCTGTGTTCAATTCTTTGTTCAGGGAGTCGATGCTCTTGTTTAGCTGGGAGACATTTTGCATCTGGTAATTGCTGGTAAACAATTTTACAGGAGTTCTGGATAATTGGAAGGTGCTCAGGTCAAGGGTTTGCTTGAAATCATTAAACCGGGTACGTATTATTTGCCGGTCTTCGAGGCGTCCGTTGCCGCGTTCTTCGTATTCCCAGCCGTTATGCAGGAAAAGGTTGATATACCGCTTGTTTTCGGCTATTTCCATTTTTCCATGCTCGGCAAGGATCAGTTTGTGGTTTCGGGGATCGCGGTGGTCGTAGATCATAACACCGTGTATGGTCTCTCCATCGGGGTCTTTACTTTGTATTTTAATAGCCATATCGCTGATCTCCGTAAAGAAGAAACCGGGGCGCAGGTTAAACCCATGTTTTAATGTTACAATATCATACAATAAAGAATCAGCCTGCAGGTTAGCGGCTGGGATGACATAATTGGCAAAAAGAAAAGCACTTCCTGAAAGAAAAAGACTCAGGATGATCAGCGGGCGCATGAAGCGCATGAGCGAAATCCCTGCGGACTTGAGGGCAACCAGCTCAAAATTTTCCCCCATGTTGCCAAAGGCCATAATAGAAGAAAGCAGGATGGCCAGCGGAAGCGCTAAAGGCACCATGGTGGCGCTCATATAGAAAATAAGTTTCCCCACTGTAAAGGAATCCAACCCTTTCCCCACCAGGTCATCAATGTATTTCCATAAGAACTGCATGACCAACACGAAGAGGGTGACAAAGAAAGTGATAACGAAAGGTCCTAAAAAGGTCTTTAATATAAGTTTATCCAGCTTCTTCACGTGGCAAATTTAGGAAAATAGACGGGTTATGGCTTTTTATCTGCTGTTTCTTAATTTTTGCAATTGGTCGTAAGTGAGTTCCCGGTAGCCACTGGCAGGCGTGTCGAAAAGTGAAGAAGGCTGAATGTCTGTATTTATGCTTGTGGCAGTCATGGTCAGTGTGGCGTTGTTTTTTGTATTGATTTCAAATTGCAGCGGAATGCCGCCTAGCTTCTGGAAGCGAGGGCTATAGTTGGCATATACCGGTTGCAGTTCCGTCGTATAATACACTTCAAAGGTGTTTCCATTGCTTAGTTTCCCTATGGCTTTGTGACAAGTGTAACCGGCAATTTTTTTGGTATCTGATTGACGCTCGTAAGTCATCCCATCAAACTTTTGGGCTTCCTTCCCCACTTCTTCTTTGTTCATACGAATAAGGTACTTATTTCCCGGCCCTCCGTCAATGAGCGATACAGCAGAATTGGTTTTGCTGTTGTGGATGTTGATATAATCCATTTGCCCTATTTTCATTTCAGAACGGAAGAGGTAATTTTTAAAGCTGAAAGTAAGTTTCCCATTCTGAAAGGAGTGGGCTGCCTGAGAGGTTGCTCCCTGAGGCAAATCTACTTTTACAGAATAAGTTATTTCCCCATCACTTAGCTTTGTTTGGGCAATTGAAAAGCTGACGGTTAAGAGCAGGGCAACTAATAGCGGAGCCAGTAAACGGTATGTAGGTACTATATGTTTCATGCTTTTTCTAAATAGTTAACAGGGCTATGGAAAAATCCATGCCAAAATAATAAAAAAGGCCGGTGAAAACTACCATTTTATCTTTTCTTTAGCTAAAAAAGCACGGATTCCTGCGTGGCAGTCTTCCGTGGCGCGAGCTCTGGCATTGTACGCAGCGGCCAGTTGCAGCCCTTCTTTCATGCTCATCCCGGAAGTCTCTGTCAGTAGTTGTTTGGTTTGAGAAATAGCGGCCGCAGAGGTTTGTTTGGCCAGTTTTAGAGCTAATTCCCAAACTTCATCAGCTATTGTTTCCCCGGTGAAAATTCCTGTTATCAGAGAAGAAGCAACGGCTTCTGATGCCGATATGGTTCTTCCGGTCAACAAATATTGTCTGGCCCGGCTTTCTCCGATTTTTCGGCTGAGAAATACACTAACGAGCGCAGGAATAAATCCGATTTTTACTTCGGAATATCCAAAAATTGCTTCCGGCGTGGCATAGCATAGGTCGCAAACGGTCGCTAATCCGCAGCCGCCGGCTATCGCAGGGCCTTCTACCTGGGCCACGGTCAGGCAGGGATGAGTATAAATCTGGTAATACAGTTCTTTTAAATTTTGAGAATCGGCCAGGTTTTCCTCAAATGTATTTTTTTGCAATTGTTCCAGGTAGGCCAGGTCGGCTCCGGCACTAAATACTGCTCCCCGTGCCCGGAGCAGGATTATTTTGACATTTGGGGCTTCTGCTGCCTCAGAAAATGCCTTTTTGAGTTCTGTTACCATTTCTTCATTCAGGGCATTTCGCTTCTCAGGCCGGTTCAGGGTGATCAGGCCTATACGCTCCCGCTCTTCATATTCAATATATTGCATCATCTGTTTTTTAAGATTTGTAAACCTATTGCACATTCCAGGCATCTTTTATTTGCACAATAGTTTTTCAGGAGGTGGAGGAGGGCCTGGCTGTCCCAGGCAGAATCATTGGCTTCTCCTGCTCTTTCCCATTCCCTCGTATAGCGGTTGTTTTCCGGAGGCAGCGCTTTCATCCAGCTGAACGCCCGGTCCAGGAAATGGCCGTGAAGCTGAAACCGGTCGTACATGGCCAGCATAGGACAAACGGTGTTTATAAGGATGTTGTCAACCATACTTTTCCCCAGTCGTTTTTTCTTTTTGGCTGTGGTTTTTCCAAACCGATAATGGGTATCCCAGTAAGGGGATGTTTCTTCCTGAAAGAGTTCCCGAAGGGCTGCAAGATTTTTAGTTTCCAGTACGGTATTGAATAAATGAGAAGACCTGCTGATCAGGGCGGCAAACTGGGCCAGCCTGAGTGTAGGAAAGGCTGAAGGCCGCATACGCGACCATTTCCATAAATGAGGCTGAATGGGGGTCAGGTGATGTTTTTTCTTTAAATATTGATAGGTTGTTTGCAGAGTTTTGGGGTATTCCTCTGAGAAAGGTTTTTCCAGCATGCCTGCCTGGCCAAATAAAAGAGCTTCCAGTTCCTGCAGGCTGTTCTTATAGTGAGCCAGTATTTGAAGGGGGAGTGTGGCGGCCACCGCTTCAAAGGCAGCGCCGTTTACCGGTAGGCCAAAGTTGCGTGCCAGCGCCCTGTAAAAGGTTTGTGCCCAGTCGTTCTTATTTTCTTCCATCCATTGGGCAAAGAGCGCTGTTTTTTGTTGCCAGCGTTCTACCAACAGCCTGTCTTTCCAGCTTATCCAGGTGATTTCCCGTATTTGATCTAGTTGATCGGCACACAGAATATGACCTCCCTTTCGCATCAGCCGGTCGTATTTTTCCAATATCAGCCCGGGAATGCGGCCTTTAAGTACCAGAACAGGTACGTTTTTGGGTAAGAGCTCATGCGCTCTGAGGTCAGCTTCATATACGACATGTAAAATGAGGTTTTTATAGTGTGGATCATCGTAGTGCCCGTGTTTTACCCAATCAGAGGTTTTGAGATGCAGCTCAATATGACCTGCTAAAATGGTATTACCGATTTTTATTCTTCCATTCAGAAAATCAGGTCCGGCATTTTTGTTCCAGGCGCCAGGCGCCAGTATCTGTAGCGCTTCTTCATCTTCCGTCTTCAGGTCACCGCTGTTGTACATACGATGAAGCCATAGGTATTGAAGAAGTTGCTCAGATAGATGCATTTCAGGAAGTGAAATTTAAAAGGAATTGAAAAATAATACCATAAACATAAATAAAAGTAACACCATTGAATCCTAAAGGTAGCTAATTTTGACATTCTAACCCATTAACGATTAAATAAGAATTATGAGTAAAACCAAGATTAATCATCCACAGAGGGACCCGGGATTCGTTACCGGCGCTTATTCGGACGGCTTGTTAATTGACGGATTCCTCTTCGTAAGTGGCCAGGCTTCGGTTGATTTTACTACCTCTGAGTTTATTTTAGGCTCTATTGAGGAGGAAACAGAGCGTACCCTTCAAAACATCAAATCCATTGTAGAGGCGGCAGGTGCTTCTATGGAAGATATTGTGAAAATAAATGTCTATCTGGCTGATATTAATGATTTTGCGCGTTTTAATGAGGCTTATTCCGCCTATTTTACAGGTGTGAAACCTGCCCGAACGACTGTGCAATCAGGACTGGCAAAAGGAATTAAGGTTGAAATAGATTGTATAGCTAAACTTCCTGCTTAACAATGGAGGAACAGGTAGATTTGAATTCTATTACCGTAGGGGTTGTAGGTTTGGGATTAATGGGCAGCAGCATTGCTGTGGCTTTATTGCTTTCAGGGCATACAGTAGTAGGCATTGCCCCGGTAGAGGGAGAAGACCGGACCGCTTCTGCACATATTAAAGACCAGATACAATATTGTTATGAATCCGGCTTGTTAAAAAAAGCTCAGGAGGCTTATTTAAAAGCGCTTACTATTTCCCGGGAATATTGGGAGTTGGATGATTGTGATTTGGTTCTCGAATGCGTAACGGAACAACTGGAAATAAAGAAGGCTGTATATAAAAAAATAGCTGCATCGGTCAGGAAGGATACTATTATTGCCACGAATACTTCTGCCATCCCAATTAGCGAATTGCAATGCTTTATACCTCATCCGGAAAGGTTTATCGGAATTCATTGGGCAGAGCCAGCCTTTGCCACTCGTTTTATGGAGATTACCTCCGGAGAAAAAACGGCAGAGGAAATTGCTAACTGGGTTTATGTGCTTGCTTATAAATGGGGAAAAGAGCCCACTTTACTGAAAAAGGATATAAAGGGATTTATTACCAACCGGCTCATGTATGCGGTTTGCAGAGAAGCGCTTTCACTAATTGAGAACCGGCAGGCTACGATGGAAGATGTGGATAAAGCGTTTAGGTATGATGCCGGTTCCTGGATGACTTTGATGGGGATTTTCAGACGAATGGACTTTTTAGGACTGGAAGATTTCTCAGAAATATTTAAACGAATTTTTCCACTGTTAAGCAATAAGGAGGAGGTACCCGAAATAATGCAGCGTTTAGTGAAAATGAAAGCCAAAGGCATACAGGATTGTAATGGGCTGTATCACTACAATAAGGAAGAAGCGAAGCAATGGGAAAAAGATTTTGCTACTTTTAATAAAGAGATTTATCAGTTAGCAGCCCAATATCCATCGGTATCGGAAAAGCCTTTATTAAAAGAGAAACCACAAGCGTTTTATCAATCTTAATTTACTTGAACAATGGCCCGAAGACAATATATAAAATCAGCGCAATTGCTCCAAAGAGCGGAAAAGGTACTGGCCGGAGGAGTCTCTTCAGAATTTAGAAAGTTTGGTTATCCCCATGCGCTATTTTATACACATGGAAAAGGAAGCCATGTTTTTGATGCAGATGGAAATGATTATCTGGATTTTACGCTTAGCCAGGGTCCTTTAATTCTTGGTCATTCTCATCCTGAAATTATAAAAGCAATTGGCCAATATACTGCACAGGGCCAGTTGTATGCAGGGCAACATCTGAAAGAATTGGAATTGGCGGAAAAATTACATGAGGTTATTCCATCGGCAGAACTCATGCGGTTTAGCCTTGACGGATCAGGCGCTATTCAAACTGCTTTCAGGGTAGCCAGAGCGGTGACCGGCAGGAAGAAATTCCTTCGATTTGAAGGTCATTATCATGGCTGGTTGGATAACGTATGCTGGGGATTGTCTGCCCCTTCTCCGGAAGCGCTTGGAAGCAGAGAATCGCCAAATGTTTATCCCTGGACTGAAGGGCTTCCCGCCCACACCAGGGAGGATTTTATCATTATTCCCTGGAATGATCCTGATCTGCTCAGAAAGGCCGTAAAAGAAAATCATCAGGACCTTGCCGCTATTATTACAGAACCGGTCATGTGTAACAACGGCTGTATTCCGCCCGAAGATGGTTTCTTACAAGAGATGCGGCAACTTTGTGATGAATTAGATATCGCCTTGATATTTGATGAAGTAATTACCGGATTCAGGCTGGGTCTGGGCGGGGCACAACAATATTTTAATGTTACTCCCGATCTTGCCGTTTTTGCCAAAGCTATGGCCAGTGGTTATCCTATAAGTGCGGTAGTTGGAAAAAGGAAGTGGATGAAAGTGATTGAAGAATCAAAAGTTATTCACGCCGGTACCATGAATTCCGGGAATGCTACCGTAGCTGCGGCATTAGCAACTATCCATACCTTAGAAGCAGAAAATCCTTACGAACGTATGTTTAATTATGGCCGTAGATTAATGGAAGGTTTAAAAAAAGCAGCATCGGGTACCGGTCATGATTTATTGGTTCAAGGTCCCGGCCCCATGTTTATAACCGCTTTTACTTCCTTAAAAAAAATTAGAGACTATCGGGATACGCTGACTTTTGACAAAGCAAAGATGAGGAGATTTATGGGCGCTATGCATGACAGAGGAGTCCGGATTATAGGGCGGGGATTATGGTATATCAGCGCTGTGCATACCCAGGAAGAAATAGACCGGGCTGTGGAGACAGCTACAGAAGTTTTAAGAGATTTATAGCAGTGAATTTCAAAAGTTGATCTCCTAAGAGTTTAAAATATATAATCAGGATAATGGTTGTAAATGTTGCTAAAGCCCAATGTCTTTGAGATTTTATAATCAGTTGACTAAAGTCAACTGCAATGGATATAACAACCTGAGATACCTCTTACTCAGTACACTTTAGTGTACTGAGTAAAAAATGAAGCAATTTCAAATGGGGTTTTAATACCATAAGTAAAGTATATTGATAATTTCATGCAGGGAAATAAAATAAATAATAAGGAGCAGGTATCGATTGTTGGGGAAGACAATGAAAAATTAATAAGTAGCGTTACCACTTGTTTATTGCTGGCCGGACACTCCGTTACTTTATATACAAACCATGAAAAGGAGGTTAAAAAGAGTATAGAAATTCATTTAGAGAACTTGAGAAACAGGGGTTATAGCGTTTCCGGGCCAGTGAATTTGCAGATGGAAAAAGAATTGGATAACCGGATAGACAACAAACTGATCATTGTGCTTACAGAAGAAAGGATAGATAATAAGAAGAATCACATAGAAAGGATAGAACAATGTTGTTCTTCTACGGCTATCATTGCTATAAATTCAGAAAGTATTTCATTGGAAGTATTGCAAAAAGACAGTAAACATCCTGAAAGAATAATGGGCCTTAATTGGACGGAGCCGGCTCACACTACTGCATTTCTGGAATTAATCAAAAATGAAAGCACAGAACAAGGATATATAGAGCAGCTATTTTATCTTTCAAAAGAATTTTGGCACAAGGATCCGTATGTTATAAATGGCAACTATGGAGTTCGTTCTAAATTATTATCGGCTATGGCCAGAGAAGCTTTTTATCTGGTGGAAAATGGAGTTGCTTCTGTTGGAGACATAGACCGGGCCTGTAGAAATGATGCCGGATATTATTTACCCTTTGCCGGAAATTGCAGGTATATGGATTTAATGGGCACCTATATATATGGTGTGGTGATGAAGGATTTAAATCCGGATTTGTCAAAAGAAAAAGAACCGCCTGTTTTTTTTGAAGAGCTTCTTCATAAAGGAGGGAAAGGGATGGAGAATAACAAAGGGTTTTATTCTTATGAGCAGGATGAGGTAGAAGAGTGGAATAAGAAATTCCAAAATTTCAGTTATCAGATAAAAGCGATAATGGATAAATACCCGTTTGGCTATTAAAACTGTTTAGTTTTATGAATAAGAACAACCGCCATTGCGAATGTAGCGAAGCGGAATGAAGCAATCTCATTATTTAAAAGTTTTTAAGGTGGCTTCGTCGTTTCTCCTCGTCATGACGTATAGAACATAAATAAATGGAAAATAATACAATCTTAATATTTGATGCGCATCTTGATCTGGCCATGAATGCAATGGAATGGAACCGGGATCTGACCCGGCCATTGGATGAAATTCGATTGAAAGAACGGCACCTGAAAGATAAAAATGACAGAGGAAGAGGGACGGTTTCTTTACCGGAATTAAGGAAAGGAAAGATAGGTTTAGTTGTAGCTACCCAACTTTCGAGAGTAGCTGTTTCCTCGGAAAGTTTACCGGGGGCCAGTTGGAATTCTCCTCAACAAGCGTGGGCTATGACACAGGCGCAGCTTGCCTGGTATCGGGAAATGGAAGTGCTTGGAGAAATGGCTCAGATAACAAACCTTGAGCAACTGAACACCCATTTAGCACTTTGGGAGAATGTAGAGGTACCGGATGAAACGAAACCCATAGGATTTATCCTGAGCCTGGAAGGGGCTGATTCGTTAGTGGATATTTCTTATTTATATAACGCTTATGAATATGGATTAAGGGCTGTGGGGCCGGCTCATTTTGGAAAAGGGAGATATGCTCCGGGTACGAAAATGGAAGGAGGGTTTACTTCTCTCGGATTAGAACTGTTAAAGGAAATGGGGCAACTGAATATGATTCTAGATGTTACTCATTTAACGGATGAAGGTTTTAAACAGGCAATAGATCAATATCAGGGCCCGGTATGGGCAAGCCATTGCAATGTGCGAAAACTTGTTCCTACGCAGCGTCAGCTTGCAGATGAACAAATAAAAAGACTGCTCGAGAGAGATGCAGTAATCGGAGGAATGCTGGATTGTTGGGCGCTGGATAACCGTTTTATTGATGCAGTGTCCGATCCCTGGCAGTTGAACATCCGGATGGAAAATCTGATAGACCATTGGGATCATATATGCCAGATGGCAGGGGATAGCCGGCATGTTGCTATTGGCAGTGATCTGGATGGCAACTTCGGCACAGAGCAAACCCCTTGGGATATGAACAGTATTGCCGATCTGCAGAAATATGAATTACTGCTGGAACAAAAAGGCTATAAGCAAGAGGATATTGAGAATATATTTTATAAAAATTGGGTTCGATTT
>CAYRBD010000100.1:9706-11028 GCA_964422465.1 uncultured Chitinophagaceae bacterium | reverse complement strand
TTTCTTAAAGGTTTAAGGTCTAAATGTAGTTTTTTATCTGGTCTTTGCAAAACATTGACAGCCTTTAAACAATATTTCCGTAAATTGCTGCATCTAACCTGCTGACTTGAAAGCAGATGTAAATATTTTACAATGAAATGGCGAAAATTCAATGGTGATACCATAAATATCCCAATTAAAGAAAAAGCACGACAGGCTATTGAGAGGGAAACAGCTAAAGGATACAAACTAAAGGCCTGTATTGGTACTGATTCTCAGGTAAAAGGCCAGGAAACTGAATTTGCCACGGTGATCGTGTTTCTCCGTGAAAAACACGGTGGATTTATGTTTATTCATAATGAAAAGACCACTCAACAATATTCTATTAAAGAACGCATGCTGGTCGAAGTAGCCAAGAGTATCGAAATTGCTTATGAACTTTGCGACCTGTTTACAGATTATAATGTGGATATGGAAGTACATGCCGATATCAATACCAATCCTGACTTTAAAAGCAACGTGGCTTTAAAAGAAGCTATGGGATATATTCTTGGAATGGGGTTTGCCTTTAAGGCGAAACCCGATGCCTTTGCCAGCAGCAGCTGCGCAAATAAGATCGTGCAGTAGAACGCCCTCAAAATTATCTGACATACACCCTCACGCCCTCAGAATGAGCGCGGATTTCCGGTGCATAGAGGCATGCTATCTGGCTCAGCCCACCCGTAAAACGTCCTTTCTGAGTAATATACACCGGATAAGTGAAAACAAATGTTCCCTTGGGCAGATGACGGAAATAAAAATGAACCGCAGCATCAGAAACGGAGGAATAATATCCTACTCCATTTTCCCAATGATAACCACTCAGTACCTGCAGAGGCTCCATAGCTGAAGCACGGACATCCTTAAGATGCACAAAGTCCAGATCCCTTTCAGCCTTTACTATCAGCCTTACCCGCACCTTGTCTCCCAGATGTAAAGTATCATCAACGCCTACCGGAGACAGTACCGGGCCATCCGGTGTATTGGTCTCAAGAGAAAGTTGACGCTGAATACCCAGGTACTTATTTGTTGCCTTTTCTACTTTGTCCATGTTTTCAAAGTACTGAAAATAAAGCGCGCCCCAGGAAGGCTGGTCTTTCGCTGCTCCTGAAATTTTCACCTTGACATTTTTCATGTCTGATTGAATATCCCCGGCGGGAATAAATCTCTTTCCATATTGCAATCCATTGTCCCCGTTATCTCCCAAAGGATAGATTTTATCCCCCAATGCTATTTCCACCTTCACTTTAGAATCCGTCCAATCCGTTCCGGTGAGCAACAAGGCATAAACCGCATCAGCAGTC
>CAYRBD010000100.1:0-9606 GCA_964422465.1 uncultured Chitinophagaceae bacterium | reverse complement strand
GCTTTATTCAGAAAGTAACGATAGGCGGTTTTTACCGAATCCGCAAACTTCATATCAGAGAAAAAACTGCGTGCATACAGGTATTGAATTTGGGTAGGCGAAAGGGCGGTTTTAGTCTTTTTATCCTCCTGAATCCGGTCATAATCTTCCTTCATTCTTGCATCAAGATAAGGAATCGCTTTTGCTACAATTTGCCGAAGATCCGAACTTCCCAGGTGAGGCCACGCGTGCAATATTTTTAAATGTCCCAGGCCGGAAACAATCTGCTGAGTTATCATCCGGTCATCCGGCATACCACTGAACCAGCTAAACCCACCATTAGAGAGTTGCCTCTTGCGAAGCGATGCAATAGAATTTTGTAACCGAAGCTGCGTGTCTTCTTCGCTATACCATTTAGCTACCCTGGCTTTTTGCGCGGCTTCATCCTGCGCATTAACAACCCAGGGGGTTTCTTCAAGCAAAACATTTTTTAGTTCCTCATTTTTTTGCAGAGGGCTTTTTAAGGCCAGGCTATCCTGTTGGAGCCAATTCTGCATTATTTCTTTAAAATGCGGAACCTTTAAAGCTATATAACTGCTCAGGGCATTAGCATAAATATTCCGGTAAAGTGCATCTGCACTTTTTTGTTTTTCCTCCTCTAAAAAAGGGAGCGCCTGTACCGCATACCAGATGGGATTCCCTGTATATTCAATTGTGATACCTATCGGCTGAACAGTCTCTTTTTCGTGTTCTGTCTTTCCTAAAGCAGTCCATTGCAAAGAATGGCTACCATTACCCTGAAAATGTAAAGGCTGCGACTCCGTTATGGGCGCTTTATTCGTCAATACAGGAATAACGTCTTGTTCCCCATCACTAAAATTGGCAGAACGGGCATGGGTTATATAAGTTAAGGCACCATTAAAATCGTCAGGAACAGGGATGCGCCAGTTCACCGTAGTATTTTCTCCGGTATTTACATTAAATTCTTTTTGATTATTATATCCTAAATGAATAGGATTACCGGTAACTGCATTATCAAAAGATAAAGTTGCCACCCCTGTTTGACTTTCCTTTGAAAGATTGCTTATTATCGCAGATAAAACCATCGTATCTCCCTGTCTCACGAATCGGGGCGCATTCATCTGGATCATCAATGGCTTTTGGGTTACCGCTTCTCTTTCAGAATATCCATATTTTAAATCTTTAGTATTTGCAAGCAACATCAACCTCCATCGTGTTAAAGCCTCAGGCGCAGTAAAAGAAAAAGAAACGTTGCCGCTGTCATCCGTATGCAACTGTGGATAAAAGAAAGCCGTTTCCCGGAAATCTTTTCTTGTTTTTAAAGGGGGTTGTTGGGAGGCCGCCTCTTCTTTTGTTTTATCATTTATTTCCGGCTCCGGAGACCTGACTATTGCAGAATCAAACATAATGTTTTCTCTCCTGGCCGATTGCTCCCCCCGGACGGCCATATTCTGCTTAAACACCGGTTGACCCGGATAGGGGAATACCCGGTTTCCTCCTCCTGAAAAAGGATAGCCGAAATTTTTTAACGAGGGATATACTTGTGTCAGATCGGGGTAAGAAACCGCTATGGGGTCATAGTTTGTATTGGAATTTTCACTCGTAAAGTTATTGTTTCCGCTCCACCGGATATTTGTTTGCAATGCGGGATAAAGAGCAGACAACTGCTCCCAGTTATGAGGGGCAAAATTATCGAGTGATACATCATACATGGATGCCAGTAACTCTGCATTAACCTTTTCCTTCTGCGGTCCCTTAACCTGTACTTCCCAGGTTTCCTCCTCTCCCGGAAGCAATTTATTTCTGAAGGTTTTATACTTAATTTGCAATTGTTTATTTTTCCAGGGTACATTTATTTTGATATCCTGAGTGAATACGCGGTTATATTTTACTGTAACATAATGTTTTAATATTCCACCTCTGTCTTTTTGATTGACGTCCTGACTTTCTGATTTTATTCTATGATTCAAGCGGAGCGTCTGCAGGCTTCCGGTATGATGCAATGATTCTGATTTTTCAAATACATAGGCATTCTCCGAAGAACCTAAAACCCATTTTGCTTTATCACCAGGCTGTGTTTTAAATTCATCTTTATTCGTCCATAGGATATCATGAAAAGGAATACTTTTTTCAACAGGATCAAAAACCTGCACATACTGGCTGTCCGTTACAAATTGACCGTGCTTATCCATTGCCATAGCCTTGATCAGATACCATCCCGAAGGGAGAATTCCATTATAAAAAGGCAGGGTTCCTTCTGCATTTGTCGTGTCATTATCAACGTAAACCGTACGCCCTCTCTCCCAGTTGTCGGGATCGGTCTCTCCTTTATATTCATCATGGGGAAAATATCGCAAGTATTCCTTTTCTCCCATGATAAACTGGTCCGGCGCTTCCCAAAATCGATCGCGAACAAACCGGTCCGGCGCTTTTAAAGCATACATGCTTACCGCAACCGGAATCTTAATGAATTTACCCTGCAAATTGGTGCTCCTCAGCGATAATGTATCCAGGCTTTTATAATCTATTTTTTTAGCCATCCCAAGCTGAAGAATCAGGCTCTTATCTCCAATAGGCAATTGGTAATTATAATGATGGCTTTCACCGCTTATACCGGTCACATCTACTGACACTTCATAATTAAAAACCCGGCTACCGACAGGGATTTCTTCATCAGGTAAGGCAGCAAACTGAATTTGGAATTTTCCCGATTGATCCACTTTCACTTCTCCTTGTGAAATGGTAGCATTGGGTATATAAGGGTAAATTGTAGTTGTTCTGTAACTCCAATATCTGGGAATAACATAACGTTTTCTGATGACCTGGTATTTAACCGTTGCCCCTCCTTCAGGGCTCCCATTATAACCCATGACCGTACCGGAAACCCGTGCCGTATCCCCCAGTTGGTATTCATGAGAAATGCTATCCCATTCCAAATCATAGGTAGGCCGTTTATAAGCCTCTACCAAAAAATATTGATAAGCTTGTAAGCTGTCTATTGCCAGATGCATCCGGCCATTCATTAAAGCAGAAGGAAGTTCAAAAGAGCCGGCAAAAGAACCATATTCGTTTGTCTTTAATTTTATAGAATCTATCTTTTGGTTGTTGGCATCAAATAGAAATACCTGATCTGCATGGTTCTTAACAACTTCAACGTTATTTGAATCTGGATATTTTTGAATAACTAAACCTTTAAAATACAACCTTTGTCCAGGTCTGTAAATAGAACGGTCTGTAAACAAATAACCTTCGGGCCTTTGTTTCTTATCCGGCACAGAAGACACGATATAAGGTATCCCGCTAAATTGTCCGGTAAACAGATAATCGCGTTTTTTAGAAATTTCCGGGATAAAATAACGGTTCTGCTTTTCGGGAATCTCCGGATGAAAATAACCTTCTCTATTTGTTTTATATTTTTCGCCGGCCTTCCATTCATAGGTCCTGCTATTTTCGTCATAGAAACGCTTCCACATTCTTACTTTTGCCTTTTTTATGGGCTTGCCGGTTACGCGATTCAAGACCAAAAAATCGCCTGCATCATCCGAAATATAGCTGATATTAGAAACAAAAAAAGAGAGAACTGCTACTGGCGCTTCTTTCTTATTAAAATTTTTATTTAGAGAGGCAATCAGCGCGTAGCGGCCCGTCCCCAATTTGTCTATCTTTATTTCTGCGCTGTGTTGCCGGTAGTCATCAGGAAGCGGAAATTCCTGTTCCCAGTATTTGTAAACCTCTTTTTGTAACAACTTATCCAAACTCATCTTTGGGTTCGTAACAGCTTCCGGGTCTGAATCCAGCCTTACCAGCCGGAACCAGACCCTCCGGGCATTTTTGTATTGTACCAGGGCGCGGAAAGGCTTGTCCGGCACATTTACCCGTTCTGTTTTAATGGAAAGTTCTGGACGTAAAATGGATTCTTTTAATTTTTTACACTTTACATCATATTCATTTAAAAGCGTATCCGTTACCTGTTCACAAATGGCCAGCGCTTTTTGTAAAGCCCAGCGATATTGGGGGTGCTCTTTTGCATCCGTTCTTCCTTTATTATAATACCATTGTGCTAATAAATAATTTGCCTTCGATTTTACAGACGTTGGCTTTCCCGCTAGGATGTTTTGTAAAGCGGATTTATACAAGCTGTCTTTATCAGGGATAACGGCTTTGCTATAAACAAATTTTAATCGGTCCAAATCCACATCCGTGAGCGCCTTCCGGTCGGCATCTTTCAAATGAAACCCTATCAGGTTCTGGTAAATTTTTAAAGCCTGCCAGTCAAGGGAAGAAGAATCCGAAGTAGAAAACTCCGTTCTATAAAAAGTTTCCGAGAACCCAAATGCCTTCGGATCATTTATAGTAAAATGTTGCGCGGGGGTGGTGAGGGTTGACTCTCCCGAAGTAAAATAAGCCAGGGCGTTATGTGCCAGAACATCATATAAAGTAGGCCGAAGCTGCAACGCATGTTTTCCTGTATCTACCAGTACCTTATAATCCTTCACCTGAATTTTTTTCAAAGCATCTCCCTTTTGCAAAGATTTCTGAAACAGGGAATTAATCCGATCATAAAAATGCGGGAGACTCCAGGTGGTGAGGTCCTCCTGATTTTCGCTGGTCGAACGAGAGCGTTGGAGCAGGGTGTAACGATTTTTATGAACATATCCGAGATACAAATTGGCTGCTAAATTCTGCAGCAGAGCTAAGGGTATTCCAGAAGCCTTCTTAATGAGAGAATCTACCTCATGAATATTTTTTACTCCTGCCTGTTCCTCAATCTGATCCCGGTATTTGAGTTGATAGATAAGCGCCTTTATCTGTTGCTGATCATTCTTTTCCTTTTGTGCTTCTTTATAAATTTTCTTTGCCTGAGCCCAGGCTGATTTTGTTAAACCTTTTTCTTCAGCTTCTTTTATTTTTTCCCACTCACGATGATAATCTTTATGAGCTTGTGCAACAACGGAAGACGGGTTAATCCATAAAACGGTCAGGAGGGCAATGAAAAAAAACAGTGGGTATTTCATCTGATAGTATAGTTTTTATGAGGATGAAAAAAAACGGAGATTCCATAAAAAAACGAATCCCACCTCTACCGATAGAGGTGGGATCAGAATTTATTCTTTCGAGCTTACTTCTTCAAGGCTTCTGCCATTGATTTTCCGATGTCGGCGGGGCTGTCCACAACAAAAATGCCACATTCTCTCATAATTTTCATTTTTGCTGCTGCCGTATCCTCTTTGCCGCCGATAATAGCGCCGGCATGTCCCATACGACGTCCCGGAGGAGCTGTTTGCCCTGCAATAAAGCCGACTACCGGTTTTTTGCTGTTTTCTTTTATCCAGCGGGCAGCCTCTGCTTCCATATTCCCCCCAATTTCACCAATCACCACGATCCCTTCGGTATCGTCATCCTCCATCAATAATTGTACCGCCTCTTTCGTTGGCGTGCCGATAATCGGGTCTCCACCGATACCAATAGCGGTAGAAACTCCCAATCCGGCCTTTACTACCTGGTCAGAAGCCTCATAAGTCAGCGTACCGGATTTGGAAACAATACCGATTTTTCCAGGATGGAATACGAAACCGGGCATGATGCCCACTTTGCATTCTCCGGCGGTAATTACTCCCGGACAATTGGGCCCAATCAGCCGGGTATTTTTGCCTTCAAGATATTTTTTGGCTTTCACCATGTCTTGCGTGGGAATGCCTTCGGTAATACAAACCACCAGTTCCAGACCGGCTTCAGCAGCCTCCATAATGGCATCTGAAGCGAAAGCAGGAGGGACAAAAATAATAGAAACATTGGCACCAGTCGCTTCCACAGCCTCTTCAACCGTATTGAATACCGGGCGATCCAAATGTTTCTGACCTCCTTTTTTGGGGGTAACCCCGCCTACGACCTGTGTGCCATACTCAATCATTTGTGAAGCATGAAAAGTGCCTTCTGTACCTGTAAATCCCTGAACCAGGATTTTACTCGCTTTATTTACTAATACGCTCATGGTGAATTTTACTGAATTTCGATGTTCTTCTGTCACCCGGATAAAGACGGGTATTGATTATCGCGGAGCAAAAGTAAGATTTAATTATTACTTTCCCTACTTTTGTGGACCAATGGCGCTCTCGTTAACTCAAATTATCACCCTGACCAAAAAAGAATTCCAGTTGGAATGGCGACAGAAATATGCTTTATATGGCATGTTGTTGTATATATCCTCTACCATATTCATCTTATATATTACCATGCGGCATCCGGGTGGCATAGTCTGGAACGCGCTCTTCTGGATTGTCCAGCTTTTTATCACAGTAAATACGGTTGCGCGCAGTTTCCTGCAGGAAAGTAAAGCACGGATGTTGTATTTTTATACCCTCGCCGGGGCGCGGGAGTTTATGATATCGAAATTGTTGTATAATTTACTGCTGATGGTTGTAATGAGCTTAATCAGCTTGTTTCTGTATGTCGTTTTTTTGGGTAATCCGCTTATCAAACCACTATTTTTCACGGGAATGGTCTGTCTGGGAGGAATGAGCCTGTCGCTGGTATTCACCATGTTGTCTGCCATTGCGGCCCGTGCGGGACAAAATGCAGCCCTGATGGCGATTATGGGATTTCCAATCGTTATCCCCACCATACTTATTTTAGTAAATGCCTCGAAAACGGCTTTTGAGGTTGTTTATCAGGCCGGCTTACCACGTATGTTGTGGATGCTCGCCGGACTGGACCTGCTGGTGATTGCCCTCGCGTTGGTCCTTTTTCCTTTTTTGTGGAAAAATTAACTTAGAAACCTGACCTTTGAGAATTTTCACGTAGGTTTGCAGGAAGTAAATAAAGATAATTCAATCCGCTTTATCATGAAAAAGCATTGGTGGAAAATCCTTTGTAGTATATTGCTTTTATATGTCATTATTGCCGGATTCCTTATCCCGGTTCCGGCGCTGGTCATTCTTCATGAGAGCGTTAGAAACCTCTTCTTTCATGTCCCCATGTGGATGGTCATGTTTGTGTTTTTCACGGTTTCTTTTATTTTTGGCATCCTCTATTTAAGGGGTAATAAATTCAAACACGATATAGCGAGCGTGACGGCAGCTAACGTAGGATTAATTTTTGGGATAGTGGGTATTGTCACCGGGGCAGTTTGGGCCAAATATACCTGGGGGCAGTTTTGGAGCAATGATCCCAAGCAACTGTGTACTGCCGCGGCCCTTTTGATTTACTTTGCCTACTTTGTGTTACGAAATTCTTTTACTGATATTGATAATCGCGCCCGTGTTTCTGCTGTGTACAATATTTTTGCCTTTGCGCTTCTCATTCCACTTACTATTGTCATTCCGAGAATGACCGCCTCCCTTCATCCGGGCAATGGTGGAAACCCCGGTTTTAATATTTATGATTCTACCGGCCATCTAAAAGAAGTTTTGTACCCTGCTTTTATCGGATGGACACTCCTTGGCTGCTGGCTATATAACCTCTCTATGCGGTATAAAAAACTAAAGTTTAAAAAATTGCTTTCTGATGAAGTGTAAGTATAAAGGTCTGATAACCTTATTGTTTGTTTCCGGTTTGCCCATTTTGGCTGCCGCCCAACAGACCTCCAATGGCGTAACCATGGCCGGTATGATGAGGAGTAACGGCAAGATATACGTGGTAGTGGCAGTGCTTGTCATCATTTTTATTGGTATCTTGTTATTTTTAATTAGTTTAGAGAAACATTTAAAAAGACTTGAGAAAAAAGCAGAATAACTCTTTTTCTTATCGCTAAAGCTAAAAATCTTACATCATGGCAGAGACAAAAAAACCTACTTATAGCTTTTTTGAAAGCGTAGAATCCAGTTTTGACCGGGCTTCCCAATTTACCTCTTGGGACCATGGTATCCTGAAGCAGATAAAAGCGTGTAATTCCGTTTACCGAATGCGCTTTCCTGTTAAGATTGAGAACAAAATCCAGGTTATTGAAGCCTACCGCGTACAACATTCTCATCATAAACTTCCTTGTAAAGGAGGGGTGCGCTTCAGCAACAAGGTCAACCAGGATGAGGTTATGGCGTTGGCGGCGCTGATGACCTACAAATGTGCTATTGTAAACGTTCCATTCGGTGGCGCTAAAGGCGGAATAAGGATAAATCCCCGGGATTACACCCCTTACCAGTTAGAGAAAATTACGCGCCGTTATACCTCCGAACTGGTCAAGAAGAACTTTATCGGGCCCGGACTGGATGTTCCCGCGCCGGATTATGGCACCAGTGCGCGTGAAATGAGTTGGATAGCAGATACCTACCAAAGTCTGAAAAATGGAGAGATTGACGGGCTGGCCTGCGTTACCGGGAAACCGGTTTCACAAGGTGGCGTACGCGGACGTACGGAAGCCACCGGAATGGGCGTGTTTTATGGTATGCGGGAGATTTGCAGAGATAAGACCATGATGGAAAAAGTTGGACTGGAAACCGGAATGGAGGGCAAAAAAATTGTAATCCAGGGCTTGGGAAATGTAGGTTATAATGCCGCTAAATGTTTCTATGAAGCAGGAGCCAAAATAATTTGTCTTATTGAATACGATGGCGCTATTTATGACCCAAATGGCCTGGATCCTACAAAAGTTCAACAATTCAGGGAAGAACATGGCACTATTGTTGGCTATCATGGCTCACAAACCCTGAATAAAAATACAGATGGCCTGGAGGTAGAGTGCGATATCCTGATACCCGCCGCCCTGGAGAAAGTTATCAACGGTGGAAATGCACCACGCGTTAAAGCTAAGATAGTGGGAGAAGCTGCCAACGGCCCGGTTACTCCGGATGCTGATGCCATTCTTGCAAAAAAGGGAGTCCTTATCATACCGGATATATTTCTGAATGCCGGAGGGGTAACCGTTTCTTATTTCGAGTGGTTGAAAAACCTGAGCCACGTGCGCTACGGCCGGATGGAAAAACGATTCAATGAAAACATGCACCACCATATTCTTGGGCAGATCGAACAACTGACGGGCAAACGTGCCAACGAAAAAGAGCGGAAGTTTATTCTTCATGGGGCCGAAGAGGTGGACCTGGTATATTCCGGCCTTGAGGGCACGATGATACAGGCGGTCAATGAGATCAAAGAAATTCTTTACAGCAAAAAGGGGGTGAACGATCTGCGTACAGCAGCGTATGTTTGTGCAATAGATAAGGTGGGAGAAGCCTATGCCAACCTGGGGATATTCCCCTAAGGCTCTGATGAAACAGACACGGAAGATTCCCTATTGATTGTAGCAGCGTAAGAAAAAAACAAGTTGAAAGCGAGCAAAACAAGAAGGCGTAGAACAATATTCAGGAATTTCATTTAAAATTATGCACAACGTTTCGGCAGCTTGGCGAGGTTTTTCTTGGAGCTTGCTCCAAAGAAAAATCTTGCAAAACCGCCTGATGTGCGAAGTTCGCGAAGCGACGAGCCACATCAGGCGGTGGAAGCCGCCGGGACGATGTGGCGCAAGGAGCGAAGCGGATTGCGCCACATCGGTTGCCCAGCTTGGCGCTGTGGCCGATTTCAACCACTAAACTTTCGCTCGGAGCCGGAAATATAAATTTAATACTTTTCCTTCAAACGAAGACGTTTTCCGGCCATTGCGCCAAACTGGCCGTT
>CAYRBD010000099.1:0-11602 GCA_964422465.1 uncultured Chitinophagaceae bacterium | reverse complement strand
TGTATGTTTCTATATGATTTTAAATACGATGACTTGTCCAAAATCGCCTACAATGGTTTGTTGAAATACCACGGGAGTTATAAAGTACCTCCGGCATTTTATGTCATCAATTTCGATAAGCCTATGCACCGCTGCAACCCTTTAGAGCCACAGTTTATGGAAGATATCACAGATGCGGCGGAAAGCGCCCGGACTATTTTGCTTGGGCTAAACCGGGACTGGATCAAGAAACAGGGGGAGTTTTTTGTAGAATCCCCTATTAATTTTTTGACCGCCATTATTTGGTTTTTGAAGAAATACCGGGGAGGCAGGTTTTGTACCCTGCCCCATGCCATTGAACTGATGCAGGCGGAATATAAAGACCTGTTTCCTGTACTGGGCACCCAGCCGGAGGTGGAAGTGTTTATCAATCCGTTTGTATCCGCATACATCAACAGGGCAATGGAACAACTGGAAGGGCAAATCGCTTCGGCAAAAATTGCGCTGGCCAGGCTTTCTGCACCATCGATTTATTACGTGCTTACCGGCAATGATTTTACGCTCGATATGAATAATCCGGAATCACCAAAGATTATTTGTGCCGCCAACAACCCGGAGAAAAGCCAGACCTATGGCGCTGTTATATCGTTATATGTATTTCGCCTGTTACGGGCTATCCTGCACAAAGGAAGGAACAAAAGCAGCATCATCATTGACGAGTTACCCTCTATTTTCCTGAATGGCATTGAACAGTTCATCGCCGTGGCTCGTTCTTATCTGGTCAGTACTATCCTTTGTGTCCAGGACTTTAGCCAATTAACCAAGGATTATGGCAGGGAAATGGCGGATGTGATTGTCAATATATGCGGTAATATTATCAGCGGACAAGTAACTGGTACTACTGCCAAACAGCTATCGGACCGATTTGGCCGCATTATGCAGGAAAGGGAAAGCGTGTCTATTAACCGGCAGGATACTTCCGTTAGTAAATCCATGCAACTGGACAGCGCTATTCCGGCTTCTACAATTGCTACCTTGTCCTCCGGAGAGTTTGTGGGCATTGTCGCTGACAATCCGGAACAGAAAATTGACCTGAAAGCTTTTCATTCGGAAATCATCAATGACCATGAGGCTATCAGGGAGGAAGAAAACCATTACCAAGAAATCCCGCCAATTAGGGAAGTGGACAATGATACCATTCAGCAGAATTACGCACAGGTGAAGGACGATATTAAATGGCTGATAGAATCAGAAATTGAACGCATCAAAAACGACCCGGAACTGGCGCATCTGATTATTCTGGAGAAGCCGGGAAAGAAATAGACAGCCACCAGTGCTAAATAATTTAGTTTGGTAGTAAAAAGGCTATTTATTAAGTTTGCAATTGCAATATGGGCTTAAATTCAACCCGTATTGCAATAATTTACTAACAAAATGGCGGAGCAATATAAATATCTCGACTCCTTTATTGATGAGCAAAGAGCAAACGGTAAGTATAGCTTTACTACTGAAGGCCTTCCTATTCAATTGGGTGTCTCAGAAAACGCCCTGAAGAAATCATTGCAAAGGCTCAAAAACCAGGAAGCGATAGTAAGGATTCGCAGAGGATTTTATGTAATTGTTCCACCCGAATACAGAGTCAAAGGTATTATTCCCACCAGCTTGTATGTAAATGATTTGATGAAGTTCTTAAATCGGGATTATTACGTAGGTCTGTTAAACGCAGCAGCTTATCACGGAGCAGCCCATCAGCAACCTCAAAATTATTCTATTATTACCGAGGGAATTGCTTTAAGGCCCATCGAAAATGATAAGATGAGCATCCATTTTTACATCAAAAAATCCTGGTATAAAAAGGGAGTTGTAAAGAAAAAAGTAGATACCGGGTATATCAATATTTCTTCACCGGAACTGACCGCTTTGGACTTGATAAGCTATTACAATGAAGTAGGGGGATTTAACCGGGTAGCAACTGTAATTGAAGAGTTAAAAGAGGTAATACAACCTGAAAAATTAGTTGAAACCGCAAAGCAGTATGATGAAATATCGGTTGTTCAGCGTTTAGGATTTGTATTGGAACGTGTGTTGAATGAAAATAAAGTAAGTAACGCCTTGTACAATTATTTGGAATCTCTTGGATATTATCCTGTTTTACTCAAGCCGCAAAAAAAGAAACATAAGAATATGACAACCGGCAACAAATGGAAAATTGTACCTAATGTAGAAATAGAAGCAGATATATGATACCACAGTCATACATAACAGCCTGGCGAAAGCAAGCTCCCTGGCAGGAAAATTACCAGGTGGAACAGGACTTGATTATCCATCGCGCATTGATTATTCTCTTCAATGATGATTTTGTTAGAGAGCGGCTGGCTTTTCGGGGCGGAACGGCATTACATAAATTATTTTTAGCGCCGGCGGTGAGATATTCTGAAGACATTGATCTTGTACAAATAAAAGCTGAACCATTCGGAGCAATCATAGACCGAATACGAGAGCAGCTTTCATTTTTAGGAAAACCACGTATCAAACAGAAAGAACATAACAATACTATCGTGTTCAGTATACTATCCGAGGATGATGTGCCGATGAAGCTGAAAATCGAAGTCAATACCAGAGAGCATTTTTCTGTGTACGGGCTACAGGATATTCCTGTAAAGCTGGATTCCGAATGGAATAATAGCCAAGCTTTGGTTCCTACTTATGGGTTGGATGAGTTATTAGCCACTAAGCTAAGAGCTTTATACCAACGAAAGAAAGGACGTGATTTATTCGATTTGTGGTATGCCTTGAATAAGGCGGATGTAAACGTAGAAAATGTCATTGAAGCATTTCAGTACTATATGAAAGAGGAAGGAAATACTGTTAGTCAAAAGGAATTTCTCGAAAATATGGAAAAGAAAATTGAAGATGCAGATTTTACAGGTGATATGAACGGATTGTTGAGGAGGGGAATTGTTTTTAATGTGAGAGAAGCGTATAATCAAATTAAGCATTTAATTATTAATAGAATTTAATATAAAAAATGAAATTGCAGAAAAGTCAAAAAAATATTGAAGTATATTACTCAACCGAACTTGGAAGTTGTTATTTTGGAGATTCTTTAGAACTTATAAAGGAACTAGCAGATAACTCAGTAAATCTCATAGTCACATCGCCACCATTTGCTTTAACAAGTCAAAAGGAATAGGGTAACAAGAAATTTAATGAATATCCGTTAGTAAATCCATGCAGTTGGACGGCGCTATTCCGGCTTCTACCATTTCCACCTTATCTTCAGGAGAATTTGTGGGCATTGTAGCAGATAACCCGGAACAGAAAATTGACCTGAAAGCTTTTCATTCGGAAATCATCAATGACCATGAGGCTATCAGGGAGGAAGAAAACCATTACCAAGAAATCCCACCAATTAGGGAAGTGGACAATGATACCATTCAGCTGAATTACACACAGGTGAAGGACGATATTAAATGGTTGATAGAATCTGAAATAGAGCGGATAAAAAATGACCCGGAACTGGCGCATTTGATTATTTTGGAGAAACCGGGGAAGAAATAGCATAACCATCTCCTCAATTTATCCTCCTTGCTCCTTCCAAATAATTTTCAAAATACTAAATTAATTAGCCTATTTTACTAAAAATATTAGTATCATTGCTCTCTCAATTTAATAAAAATGAGTGATGAACGCCATATTGTCCATTTGGATTTGGATACCTTTTTCGTGTCGGTGGAGCGGCTGCACAACCGGGAGCTGGTAGGCAAACCCGTTCTGATCGGTGGTTTTTCCAATCGTGCGGTAGTCGCTTCCTGCAGCTATGAAGCCCGGAAATTCGGTGTACACAGCGCCATGCCCATGCGCCTGGCCCGACAGCTTTGTCCTCAGGCCATCGTGATACGGGGTGATCATGACGCCTACAGTCAATTTTCCCGCATGGTCACAGAGATTATTGAAGCGCAGACGCCCGTTGTAGAAAAAGCCAGTATTGATGAACATTACCTGGACATCTCCGGTATGGACCGGTTCTTTGGCTGCTGGAAATGGGCAAAAGAACTGCGGCAAAAGATCATCAAAGAAACCCACTTACCTATTTCTTTCGGCTTATCTGTTAACAAAACCGTTTCCAAGATGGCTACCGGAGAGGCCAAGCCCTGTGGTGAAAAACAGATAGATGACGGCAGCGAGAAAGCTTTTCTGGCTCCGCTTTCCATCCGAAAGATACCGATGGTAGGCCCCAAATATTATATGCAATTGCGCAATATGGGCATCAGCAAAATCCGCACCCTGCAGGAAATGGATCCGCATATCATGCAGCAGGTGATGGGAAAGCATGGCATTGTCATTTGGAAAAAAGCCAATGGCATTGATCTTTCGCCGGTGCAGCCTTATTCTGAGCAAAAATCCATGAGCAAGGAGGAAACGTTTGAAAAAGATACCATTGATATCATCCGGCTGAAAAAAGTATTGGCCGGGATGGTGGATGAACTGGCCTTTGCACTCCGGGGGGAAGGCAAGGTAACCGGCTGTGTAACCCTGAAGATTCGTTATTCTAATTTTGAGACCTTCAGCAAACAGCAAAAAATATCCTATACCTGTTCGGATAAAGTATTGTTGGAGAAAGCGATGGATTTATTCCGCCGGCTGTATTCGCGGCGCATGCTTATCCGGTTGATCGGGGTAAAGCTGAGCGACCTGGTAACGGGGAGTTATCAGATGGATTTGTTCAATGATGTGGCCTCTGATCTGAACCTGATGGAAGCTATGGACGGCATCAGAACCCGCTTTGGGATAGAAAAGGTTCGCCGGGGATTTGTTTTTGATCAGAAAAAGGAAGAAAAATGTTGTTAAATCTGCATAGTCATTACAGCCTGCGTTACGGGACACTGAGCATTGGGCAGCTGATTGCCAATATGCCGGCGGGCGGATATGATACGGCCGTGCTGACGGATATTAACAACAGCTCCGCCACCTTGAATTTCATCAAGGCCTGTAAAGCACATGGCTTGAATGGTCTGGCCGGGATGGAATACCGGAATGGAGATGAATGGCTTTATTTCGGTATAGCGAAAAATACGAATGGCTTCAGGGAACTAAACGAGCTGATGACGGAACACAACCGGACGAAAACCCCCTTGCCGGAGAAAGCTCCGGAATTTCAGCAGGTATTTGTGGTCTATCCGTTCGGTAAAATAAAACCGGAAAACCTTCGGGAGAATGAATATATCGGCATCGAAGCCCGTCAACTCAACAAGCTTGTTTTTGCTCCAAAGAAAGAGTTAGAAAAATATGTCATTTTGCATCCCGTGAGCTTTGGCAGACGGGATTATAAATTACACCGCCAGCTTCGAGCCATTGATCACAACATCCTGATTTCCCAATTACAACCCGGACAGTTTGCTGCGGAAGATGAATTCATGATTTCCAAAACCGGATTGTTGAAAAATTTTGAGCAGTTTCCTCAACTGATTGCCAATACCCGAAAGCTACTCTGTCAATGTTCTTTTGATTTCGATTTCAACGCAGTCCGCAATAAAAAGACTTTTACCGGGAGTGATTATGATGATAAGAATCTACTCTGCCAATATGCTATGGAGGGACTTTCCCGGCGCTATGGCAGTGAAGATAAAACAGCAAAAGAAAGACTGTTGAAAGAGTTGGAAACCATCGATAACCTGAACTTTTCCGCCTACTTCCTGATAACGGATGATATTTGCCGTTATGCCCGTTCCAGACAATATCATTATATGGGCAGGGGCAGTGGAGCCAATTCCATTGTGGCTTATTGCCTGGGAATTACCGATGTGGATCCGATAGCCCTGAATCTGTATTTTGAGCGGTTTTTGAATCCCAAAAGAAAAATACCTCCCGATTTGGACGTGGATTTTAGCTGGGCCGACCGGGACGATGTCTATGATTATATTTTTCGTCGTTACAAAGCCAGACATACGGCACTCATGGGGGCCATGAGCACCTTCCGCTCAAAATCTATCATCCGGGAACTGGGTAAAATATATGGCCTGCCCAAAGCGGAGATAGACCGGTTAATTCGCGAGCCGGCTAACATGCTGAACAAAAATGAAGTCACGGATATGATTCTGTCGGTGAGTAACAAAATCCCGGAGGACTTTCCCAATCAACGCACGGTTCACGCCTCCGGTATCCTGATTTCCGAACAGCCGCTCACCTGTTATTGTGCATTGGACTATCCGCCCAAAGGTTTACCTACGGCGCAATTTAACATGTACACCGCAGAAGATATCAATTTGGAGAAATTCGATATTCTTTCTCAGAGGGGTATCGGCCATATCAAAGACTGCCGGAAAATTATTAAGCAAAACCGGGATGAGATTGTGCATACGGATAACCCTAAGCGTTTTTTCAAGGATGAAAAGATTGCCGCACAATTAAAATCAGCCAATACCATTGGTTGCTTTTATATTGAAAGTCCTGCCATGCGTCAGCTCCTGAGCAAGTTGAAGTGCGACAATTACCTGACGCTGGTGGCCGCCAGTTCCATCATTCGGCCCGGCGTAGCTTTTTCCGGCATGATGAAAGCCTATATCGAAAGACATCACGATCCTTCTAAAGTGTGCTATCCGCATCCGGTTTTTGAAGAACAACTCAAAGAAACCTACGGCATCATGGTTTATCAGGAGGATGTAATGAAAATCGGACATCATTACGGGGGGCTGGATCTAGCCGACGCGGATGTATTACGCCGGATGATGAGCGCCAAGCGCATAGCCGGCGAAAAGATGAGCGCCATTCAAGAGAAATTTTTTTCACATTGTAAAAAAATGAATTATCCGGAGCCGGTATCGGAGGAAATCTGGCGGCAGATGGAATCCTTTGCCGGGTATTCTTTTAATAAAGCCCATTCGGCCTCTTTTGCCGTGGAAAGCTATCAGAGCCTTTATTTGAAGACGTACTATCCACTGGAATTCATGGTAGCGGTATTAAACAATTATGGTGGTTTTTACCGGCGGAAAGTGTATGTCAACGAAGCCAAAAAGGCGGGTGGAAACATTTGTTTGCCCTGTGTGAATAAAAGCGAATATCAAACCGCCATTGATGGCAGGGATATCTACCTTGGGTTTGATTGCCTGCTGAATTTGGAGAACGGCCTGGCACAACAAATTTCAGAAGAGCGAAAGCAAAACGGAGATTATACCGGACTGGAAAATTTCATTTTGCGAACCGGCGCAGGGTTGGAGCAGGTGGTAGTACTTGTTCGTGCCGGCGCTTTTAGGTTTACCGGCACGGGGAAAAAGGAATTGTTATGGGAGGCGCACCTGCTGCTTTCTAAAGTCAAGACCCAAACTTCCGATGTCTTATTCAAAAGCATGAGCGCCAAACCGATGTTGCCAAAGCTGGAAAGTTCGTTGTTGGAAGATATTTATGATGAAATAGAACTGATGGGCTTTCCGGTGTCCGCCAGCCTGTTTGATTTATTAAAAAGTGATTACAGAGGAACAGCTTATGCCAAAGATTTACCTCATCTGGAAGGAATTACTGTTCGGGTGGTAGCGGATTTTGTCTGTGACAAGCATGTGATCACAAGAAAAGGGCAACACATGAAATTTGGAACTTTCTTTGACGCCAAAGGAGATTTTATAGATACGGTTCATTTTCCGCCACAATTGAAACAATATCCCCTGAGGGGAGACGGGGTTTACCTGATACAAGGTAAAGTGGTGCTGGACTTTGGTTGTCCCGCGATTGAGGTAGAAAAATGTGCTAAAATGCCCCTAAAGGCAGATCCGAGAAGCGAGTGACAGGATGATGGAACGCAGATGACGCAGACTAAGCAGATAAGCGCGGATTTTTTATTAAAACAACATGATGGAATACGCTATTGTAGATATAGAGACTACCGGCGGATGCGCCGCCGGTGGCAACATCACTGAGATTGCCATTCGTATATTCAATGGCAGGTCTGTCATTTATCGTTATGATACCCTGATCCGGCCGGAACGAAATATTCCTCTGTACATTACGGCATTGACCGGTATTGATAATGATATGGTCTGCAACAGCCCGTCATTTGAAGAAGTGGCGGAGAAGGTATTTGCCCTGCTGCAGGGACGGATATTTGTTGCCCACAATGTCAATTTTGATTATTCTTTTTTAAAGCACCATCTGGAAGAAGCAGGATATAAATATACGGCACAAAAGCTCTGTACCGTCCGCATGGCCAGGAAGATAAAGCCGGGATTGCATTCGTACAGCCTGGGTAACCTTTGCCGGTCTTTGTCCATCCCTGTTGAGAACCGGCACCGCGCAGGCGGTGATGTGGATGCCAACGTCACCCTGTTTAAAAAATTACTGGAATGGGATACGGAGAACATCACATCAGCTATGCTAAAGAAAGGCAGTAAAGAACAACAACTGCCACCCAATCTGCCTAAGGAAAATTTTGAAGCCTTACCGGAAAAGCCGGGCGTGTATTATTTCAGGAACAATAAAGGAAAGATCGTGTATGTAGGCAAAGCAAAAAACATCCACAAGCGTGTAGCACAGCATTTTACCGGCAACAATCCTCATCCGCAACGGCAAAATTTTCTGCGGGATATTTATACCGTTGATTTTGAACTGTGTGGTACCGAGCTGATAGCTTTTATCCTGGAATGCCTGGAAATTAAACGTCTCTGGCCAAAATATAACCGTGCTTTGAAAAAATATGAACCCAAATTCGGGTTGTTTTCTTATGAGGATTTATTGGGTTATCAGCAGTTGTTTATCGGGAAATACAACAAGAGTCTGCTCCCTGTGCAAGTGTTTACCACAAGGGAAACCGGAGTCAACAAACTCTATGATCTGGTCCGGAGATTTAAGCTTTGTCCCTCTCTATGCCGCTTAGGTAGTTGTGAACTGTGCGGGAAGATGAATAAGAGAACAGATTTGCTTTGCATGGCCAATGAGCCGGCGGAGATTTATAACAAAAAGGTGAATCAGGCGCTTTCTTACTTGGCGGAAGACAGGCCGGGTTTTTACATCATGGACCAGGGGCGGCACAAGGAGGAGAAAAGCTGTGTTTGGGTGGAAAACGGTAATTTTTACGGAATGGGATATATTGACAATACTGAAGATATCCGCTCTCCTGAGGACATCAAAGACCGGCTGATTCCTTATATAGGCAACCATTATATCATGCAGTTGATAATTTCTTTTGTATGTAAAAATCCCAAAAAAGTAGTGAAGATATAAATTATATAATGATGATAAATAATCATTATCTTTTGTACCAATATTTTTACCTAATGGTACTTAAATAGTCACATAGCAGCCAAAGATTGGTAAAAACTTTAAACGAATAGACAGGGGAAATGTAAAAAACATCTAATTCTATAAAATATTAAAGAGTTAATATTCTATAGAATTAACAAATTTATTTGGTAATATGAGAAAAGTAATTTTACCTTCAGCTATTTATTTGTTAACCCGCCGTTAAGCTATCAACGTCCTATATCGATCCATTTTTTACACTGTAAAACTTTTCTCTCATGTCGCTGCGTTTCATTATCATAGCATTTATGCTGTCAGGCAACGCTTTTTTGATACGGGTGCAGGTAATAGAAAAGATGGATCTGGTCAGCCGTGACTATATGGCCAAACCGGAACAATTCCCTACCCGCTATTTTAATAAAGTGAACAAATGATAGAATCGGAAATAGAACGTATTAAAAACGACCCGGAACTGGCTCATTTGATTATTTTGGAGAAGACTGGAAAGAAGTAAAAACTAATAGCTGCCACCCAGAACCGAAATAGTAAATGCACAAGTATTTCTATTATATCTATTTGTATTAAAAGCTTTATATGATATTGCTATTATTCAATATCCTACACAAAAGTATAGTTTTGAGAGAAATGTTTCATTTTAATTGATTTTAAACATAACTTTACAGATAGTACACTTGAATAGACAATTATTAAAGGTTAATAATATGTTGGTGTATTAACCCCTTAAAAAAACTGAACTAAAATTGAAAATCAATTTAGTAACATTAAATTTAAGGAATATGAAAACAGGAAGTAGGTTTACGGTGAAGGAGAAGTAAAGTATGCTTCAGGAAGTAGAATGAGAGGGAACGACAGAGACCGCTCGTAAGTACAACCTCGCCCATTCAGTACTCAGCTATTGGAAAAAAATATCTGGCCGATAGCAAAGAGGGTTTACAAGCCAGTTATAAGAGAATTGATCCTCAATTACGAGTACAGGAAGAAGATGATATGTGCTTAAAAAAGGCGATGCCCAGATTCGAAATTAAAGATTGTATCAATTCTACTGATCCCACTACTATTACCATCGTAACTATTGCAGGGATCCAGACCAGATCAAAAAATAATAATAAAAATACTAAGTCTTTTAAAAATTTACCTGAACAATATGTTCAACATTTTACAAAAATATGATGATAATGCCATTGTGGCTACGTCCCAGCTGCTAAAGTTGCTGAAAGTGCCGGTAACATCCTCTACCCTCCAGCAAACCCTCCAGGAGCATCCAGATTATCCAAGCCTGCTGAGCATTATGGACTCGCTGGCCAAATGGAACGTCCAAAATATAGGTATTCAGACTAAAACAGGTCAGCTTTCTGGTTTTCCTCCTCCTTTTATTGCTCATATAAAAGAAAATCATCAGGATTTGTTTACCATAGTGCACGAGGCGAATACAGATGAGATCACTTACGATGCCTCTGATCAACACCGGCTTATAACCGTTTCTTTAGCACAATTTTCTGCTATTTTTAGCGGAACAGTGATGCTGGCTGAAGCTTCAGAAGGCGCCGGAGAACCGGAGTATAAGAAAAAACTCTGGCAGGAGCGACTTAAACGCTCTCGTATTCCATTGGCATTATCGCTTGCCATTCTGCTGTCGGCATTGATTTTTGTAAATGCCTTTATTCAGGATGGCTCTCAGATGCTTTTCCCTTTCTTATATACTTTGTTGTCGTTTGCTGGTACGGTAATTACCGGTATGCTGCTTTGGTATGAGGTGGACCGTCAAAATCCGGTACTGCAGAAAATATGTGCGGTGGGTAAGCATTCTCATAATGCAGGGAGAGGGATGAACTGCAATGCTATTATCCATTCTAAAGCGGCAAAATTAGGAAATGTAGTCAGTTGGAGTGAAGTAGGCTTTATTTACTTTGCAGGAGGGTATCTCAGCCTACTGTTGAGTGGCATGGATGCCCACATAATGGGCTTGGTGGTCTGGCTGAATGTACTGGCCATACCTTACGTTTTTTTCTCCGTTTATTATCAATGGCAGGTGGCAAGGCAATGGTGTGTGCTTTGCCTCGCTGTGCAGGGATTGTTAGCGGCAGAGCTGCTGATAAGCCTGACAGGTCATTTATTGGTCTATCCTTTTCAAAGTATTTCTCTGCTGCTGGTTGCCATACTTCTCTTTTCCTTTATTACTCCCATATTAGTGTGGAGCGCCATAAAGCTGCTATGGCTGCGGGCAAGAGAAGGAAAGCATTTCAAAACGAGATTTCTTCGCCTGAAGCATGATCCGCGTATTTTCAAAGCATTATTACCCAAACAAAAAATAATATCTGGAGAAGAAGTTCAACATCTGGGAATCCGGTTGGGGGCTTCCGAAGCTAAATATCAA
>CAYRBD010000098.1:0-12044 GCA_964422465.1 uncultured Chitinophagaceae bacterium | reverse complement strand
TTAGATTCCAGATTAGCGATTTAGGATTTTAGATTTTTGGTAATCCTTCACAGCCAAACGAAATCCGATATTGATGCTACGGTGCCCGAGCGTAGCCGAGGGCAAGCGTAAAAAGGTGATTTTGCCTGCGCTCAACCACCAAAATTCAACATGACATTGCAAACCGCAAATTGCAAACTGTGTCAATTGCAAACCGCCTCCTGCCGCTACCAACTGCCTTTACAAAACTTTAACATAGCCGGCACCTGCTTTTGACGTTTATTCTTCCTATGCGTTGTACCTTTGTATGGAAGGAGGATGTTCTCATGAAGAAAAGAAGATGGTATGTCATTGGGTTCTTTGTTGTACTCATTGGCATTTTTTATGCATTTACGTTTGTCAATATGAAGAAAAATGAACCTCCCTTACCGATTCTGGGGAACCCCGGGCACAAAGTAGGAGCGTTTTCATTTTTAGATCAACAGGGAGATACGGTTACCCAAAAGAACCTGAATGGTAAGGTAAGTGTCATTGAGTATTTTTATACCACTTGTACGGCAATTTGCCCGAAGATGAATAAAAATATGGACGGAATTTATGAAACTTTTAAAGACAATCCGGGGTTTCAAATATTATCAAACACGGTGGACCCCGCGACAGACAGCGTACCTGTTTTAGCAAAATATGCTGAACAATGGGATGCCAATCCCAAAGTATGGAAATTCCTTACCGGTCCTAAAAAAGAATTATTTTCGCTGGCCACAGAAGGATATCTCCTGAACGCAGCAGACTCTATTGGGGTAAATGGAGAATACGTGCATACCCAATGGTTTGCCCTGGTAGATCAAAACAGGCAGGTACGCGGATTTTATGACGGCCTGAAACAAAGCGATCTCCAAAAATTAAAAACGGATGTCAGGAAACTATTGAAAAAAGGAAAGGAGGAAGAGTGAATGAAAGTATAGTACTGATAAGATTATTTTATACTTTCCCATAAATTCTCAGATGTAACTTCCTGCCCTCCTTTTTCAGAACGAGCTTTCTTAATTACACTTATAGTCAATATTCCTGCCCTCCCGCACAGCGATACGGGTCTTCCTCGGTGGGCTTTAACTTTTTATCTCTCCGATAGCAGAAGTTCATCTCCCGGCTGGTGATTTTTACAAAATGAGCTTTTATACTCATGCCACGGCGGCTATCCGGAGCCGGTAACTGTTTTTGTTTTTGTGGAGACAGGCTATTTGCGGTTACGGTTTCTGTCTTAAAAAGTTTCCCATTTGAGCGGAAATATTGTACCTGGACAGCTACCTGATCAAGCGTGTAATCTGTCTTATTGTTGACAATTATTTTAAGGTTATGCACTCCTCCAAGCAGGCCGGTTTTATACTTATTAAGAGAAAGTTGAATGTAATTCTCCCAATTTTGACGATAATATTTTTGCTGATCCACAAAAGTTGGCCTTAGCAATGTACTCGCCGCCTTCGCCTGTTGCATCTGTTGAATGGTTTCCTTAAAAGTTTCATTTTCCCGGCGGACTGCTTTCATTTCGGAAGTTAACTCCCGATTAAGTTTCTGTGTTTTTGAATACAAGTGGTGTTGTTTCCGATACAATACAAATAATACAATAACGGCAATGAGAAGTACAGCAGGAAGAACAAACTTCTTTAACATTTAAAATTTATTTTTCCACATCATGCTTTCAACGGGCCGGATGGTTCTTTCCGTATATTTAGCATTCCCTTTTTTATGATAAGGTACGGCTATATCCCCTTCTACGGTAAAATAAATCAACTGTCCAATGGGCATACGTTTGTAAATCCGTACCGGCAGGGTGCAGGAAATTTCCAGGGTCCAGGTGTTGCAGAACCCCACATCTCCCTTGCCGGCAGTGGCATGGATATCAATCCCCAGGCGACCGGTTGAAGATTTCCCCTCCAGAAAAGGAACATGTTTATGCGTCTCTGTATATTCATAAGTTACGCCCAGGTAGAGGGTTCCGGGACGAAGTTCAAACCCTTCTTCGGGAATTTCAAAATGAATCACCTCATTGTGATAATGCGCATCCAACACCGGGTCTTTATAGGTGGCGAGAAAATCTCCCAGGTGGACATCATAAGAATTGGATCCTAAATTTTTAACATCATAAGGGGTAATCACAATATTTCCCTTTTCCATTTCTTCCCGGATTCGGGTATCAGAGAGAATCATGCTTTTTTAATTTTATACAGTTACTTTTGCGGTGGAAAATTATGCCATTAATTCGCACCATACAAATAAATGAGGCTACAAAAGTAGGAATTTGGAAATTATCGGAGCCGGAAGACTTTTTCCGGAATACAGAAGGCATCCGGGAAGAGATCACTCATCCCCACAAAAGATTACAGCATCTGGCCGGTCGACGGCTTATTTCCATTCTTGAGCCGGATATTCCGATGAGAGATATCCGGATCACCAAATCAGGGAAACCTCATTTGCCCAGGGGGGAATACGAATTTTCTATTTCACATAGCAAAAATTTTGTGGTAGCTATCCTCAGTCATACATGCCGGGTAGGTATAGATGTTGAAAAAATCTCCCCCCAGCCTTTGCGAGTAGCCTCTAAATTTCTTAACCGTCAAGAACAACAAAGGATAACCACGGACAAATCCTTAAAATGGTACACCCTTTACTGGAGTGCAAAAGAGGCCGTTTATAAATGGTACGGCCAAAAAGGAATTGATTTTAAAGCAAATATTCACCTTCTGCCTTTTGAACAAAAAAAAGAAGGCATGATAAACTGCCGCTTTCAGAAGGATTCTGTCTATAAAGACCTTCATTTAAATTACCGGACAAATGACGAATTTGTACTCGTATGGGTGGCAGAAGGGCGGTTTTAATGTATGTCCTCCTATTCTGACCCCTCGTTGAGACTATTTGATTTTGACCGTTTGAAAAAGAATCGTAGGATTAGGATGATAACGAAAAGGAACCCTAAGGATAGAGCCAGCACCCATATTTGAGCAATAAAAGGAGGTTTAAGTATCTCAGTAATTAAGAGAATATGCATAACGTAATTATATTATTGTTAAAAATTATTAGTTATTCGTGTTATTGCAGAATTACACCTTCTGTGAATTAGGCCAAAAATAACCCCAATGCTGCTCCGGAGGGAATGTATAAAAAGTGCCAATTCCACCCCAAAAAAGGCTTAATTCAATTTGATAATGAATTTTAAACCTAATATTACCATAACTCAAAAACTCACCAGATCCTCCTCCATTGGTCATCTCAAAACCCAATTGCCAACCACTCACAGATGGGGTTACATCCGTGACTGAACGTGTCACCCAATTGTACTCCATGCCAACACAAACTTGATTAAAGATAGACATGAAATTTTGACAAAAACTTCCCCATTCTAAAGGCCTTACACTATCAACTTTACAAGCAAAAGAATAAATATTTAATATTTGACCGTGACATTAGTTTATAGATTTAAATGTTTATGGTTCTTAACTTATAAAGGTAAAGAATATCTGTGTTAATCCCAAATTCCGTAAACAATAGAAGCAATTCAGAACATATTTTGGTTTCCAGTAGAAAAAGTCAAGCTTTTTAGGCTTTAAATGCAAATTCCTTAACCCAATAAAGCGACAGGGATGAGTACATTCTGCGCCTATGTATGTATTTAAAAGGATTAAAAATGAATTGCTTCGAGAATTCTACGTTTTTTTTATTCTCAGTCCGAATTTAACCTATCATTATATGAGATTTTTTACATTTTTTCGTAAAAGCCATGATCCAACAGTATATGCTCCAATATACCGAAGTTTTGCCAGCAAATAGCAACGTGCTCTTTGTGTTTTGGAAAAACATTGTTTTAATGCAATCACCTGCTTAAATGTTAGGAATAATAAATGATTATAAAAGTCAAAATACACCCCAAAGAGGTCGTATATTGGATTGCACATTTTTTTCTTTTGCCTAAGAACCACAGAATTATCAGCCTTTTGCTGACATTTTGGCATTATCTAATCTTTAATTTACTTTTGTGCTTCATTTTTTCAATCATAAAGCTATGTTGGATATCAGTCCGGTATTTAAGGATGAGCAACGCCCCGGGGCTATTAACAAGCCATACAGCGCTAAAGAGCAAATTAGTGGTAAAAAATTTTATATAGAGACCTATGGATGCCAGATGAACGTGAATGACAGCGAAATCGTGGCTTCTATTCTTAAAAAAGAAGGATTTCAGGCAACCCCCACCTATGAAGGGGCTGATCTGGTATTGATCAACACCTGTTCTGTCCGGGAAAAAGCAGAGCAAACAGTCCGTAACAGGCTCAATGCCTTCAACAAAGTAAAGAAAGAACAACCCGGCATGCTAATCGGTATTTTAGGTTGCATGGCCGAGCGATTGAAAGCCAAACTGCTGGATCAGGAAAAACTGGTGGATATAGTAGTAGGCCCGGACGCCTATCGGACTTTACCGGGACTGATCAGCGATGCCGATGGAGGGCAAAAAGCTGTAAACGTATTGCTAAGCCGGGAAGAGACTTATGCAGACATCAGCCCCGTGCGGCTGAACAGCAATGGCGTAACCGCCTTCGTTTCCATCATGCGGGGATGTAACAACATGTGTACCTTCTGTGTAGTGCCTTTCACCAGAGGTCGCGAGCGAAGCAGAAACCCCTACTCTATTGTTCGGGAATGTGAAGAATTAAGAGACAGGGGCTTTAAAGAAGCTACTTTACTGGGCCAAAATGTGGATTCTTTCAATTGGATAGACCCAAAAACCAACAAAACCATCACCTTTGCGGGCCTGCTGGAAATGGTGGCACAAGTAAGCCCTGATCTGAGAATCCGGTTCAGTACCTCCCACCCCAAAGACATTACGGATGACGTATTGTACACCATAGCAAAATATGATAACATTTGTAATTACATACATCTGCCCGTGCAAAGCGGCAGCACAACCGTTTTGCAGCGCATGAATCGCACCTATACCCGCGAATGGTACCTCAATAAGGTAAAACGAATTCGGGAGATCATTCCCAACTGTGGAATTTCTGCCGATATCATTACGGGTTTTTGTGGCGAAACTGAGGAAGACCATCAGGACACCCTCAGCCTCATGGAGCTGGTAAAGTACGACCTGGCCTACATGTTCATGTACTCCGAAAGACCTGGAACACTGGCCGCCCGGCGTTATGAAGATGATGTACCCCCGGAGGTGAAAAAACGGCGCCTGCAGGAAATCGTAGATTTACAACAGGCGCATCAGGCAGAACTGATGAAAAGAGACCTGGGAAAAACCTATACCGTTCTTATAGAAGGAGATTCTAAAAGAAGCCATTCCGATTGGTGTGGACGCAATGACCGGAATAAAATGGTGGTATTCCCTAAAGGCAATCATACCTTCCAAAAAGGGGATTATGTACCGGTAAAAATCACCCAAAGTACAACAGCCACCCTCATCGGAAATATTGCAGAAGCTTAAAAAAAACACCGCTCATTTATGCCTGATATTCAGTCTATTAAAAACAAGTTTGGAATTATCGGCAATTCTCCCGAGTTGAACTATGCGATAAAGGTGGCCATGCAGGTAGCCAATACGGACCTGACTGTGCTTATCATGGGGGAAAGCGGCGTAGGAAAGGAGGCTTTTTCACAAATTATTCATTCCCTTAGCGCCCGGAAGCACAACCCCTTTATTGCCGTCAACTGTGGGGCTATCCCCGAAGGGACCATTGATTCAGAGCTTTTTGGGCACGAAAAAGGGGCTTTTACCGGCGCCATGGACAAGCGCAAAGGGTATTTTGAAACCGTTTCCGGAGGAACCATCTTTTTGGATGAGATTGGTGAAATGCCTTTGGGTACACAAGCCCGGTTGCTGCGCGTACTGGAAACCGGAGAATACATTAAGGTAGGTTCTTCAAAAGTCCAAAGAACAGATGTACGCGTCATTGCCGCTACCAATAAAAACCTCCTGGAACAAATACAGGAAGGAAAATTTCGGGAAGATCTCTATTACCGGCTGAACACGGTACCCATTCGGGTGCCTGCACTCAGAGAAAGGGCCGATGACATTGAGCTGCTTTTCAGAAAATTTTGTGTGGATTTTGCCGACCGCTACCGGACAGAGCCTGTCCGCCTGACCCCCGAAGCCACTCAACTGCTGTCATCCTACTCTTGGCCGGGAAACGTTCGGGAATTAAAAAATGTGGCTGAGCAAATATCAGTGCTGAGTCAGGATAAAACGGTTGATAAGGAAAATTTAAAACCTTTTTTACCCAACCATAATAAATTCCTCCCGGTATTGGCCCATGCCAGGGCAGAAGAGACTTCAGGAAATTTCTCCTCTGAGCGGGAGATCCTGTATAAGCTCTTTTTTGACATGCGAAAGGATGTTACCGAATTAAAAAGGATGTTTTTTGACATTATTCAAAATCCAAAGGTTGCAGGAGAGGTTTATCAACAATACAGAAGCAGAGAAAATGGACAAGAGAAGGGGTTCCTTCCTGAAAGTTCTTATTATCAGCCAGAAGAAACTCCACAGCCTCAAAATAAATCTCTCTCCTCCGGCCAACCCATTATTTTACGTGATGAAGAAGTAAACCGGCATGAGGAAGTGGAAGAAAGCCTGACGATAGCCGACAAAGAGAAAGAACTCATTGAAAAAGCATTAAAAAAACACCGGGGAAAACGTAAAGATGCCGCTATGGATTTGGGTATTTCTGAAAGAACTTTATACCGAAAGTTAAAAGAATACAACATCAATGACTAAGAATATGCTATTGGCAGGCCTGGTTGCCTTGCTTACCCTGCTATGTAGTTGTGGCATATACAGCTTCACAGGGGCAAGTATTGACCCTGGCGCGACCACCGTAAATGTCAAGCCTTTTGAGAACAAGGCTTCTTACGTCAACCCTACTTTGGCGCAGCAAATGACAGATGCCCTCCGGCAGAAAATTACCTCGCAGGGCGGGCTGGCACAAGTTAATTCGGATCAGGCCGATTATATTTTTACCGGTACAATAACCGGCTATTCCACCTCAACCGTAGCCGTGCAAAATGTAGAACAACCTGCTACCGCCCGGCTGACCATAACCGTGAAGATTGAGTTTGTTTCCAACCCTAACCCCAAGAATAATTTCACACAATCGTTCTCCCGTTCCGAAGATTTCGCAGCCAGCAAATCATTGGATCAGGTTCAGGGTGCCCTCGTAGAAGAAATCAGGAAGCAATTGATAGACGATATCTTTAACCGGGCTTTTGTAAACTGGTAAATTCATCCTAACTTGTTCTCCATGAGTGCAAACCCTGAAATACTCCGGCAGTTGTTTAAAAGAGAAAAAATTTCGGAAATTCCGACAGAAGCGTTGGCAGAAATGACAGAACTTTATCCCTCTTTTTCCTGCCTCCACTGGTTACGTGCGGCTCAGGACAAAAACAACAAGAAGGCCCTCCAATATGCTGCATTATATGCTTATTATCCTGGCCGCCTTCTTAATTTTGTGAACAACGCAACAGAAACCGGACAGAAAGATATTGATGAAGAACAACTCCCTCAAAAACCAATTTTACAGCCGCTCTATACCGAAGATTACTTTGCTTATACCCGTACCCAACTTCCTGAAAACATAAAAGATGACAAGCCGCCTACCCTGGAACAGGTGAAAAGTTTTACCGGATGGCTGCGTATGATGAAAAAGACCCATGGCGGGCCACCGGCAGAAGAAGATAAGGAGGAATTGTCTTCCGAAGCCGGAGAAAAGGAAGATTCATCCAAAGACCAGAATCCTGTTGTAACTGAATCCATGGCTAAAATATGGATACAGCATAATCAAAAAGACAAGGCAATAGATATATATAATAAATTAATTTTGCTCAATCCTGAAAAAAAGAGTTATTTTGCAGCCAAAATAAGTGAGTTAAAGGAGCAATAATATGCTGATATTCTTTGGAATTTTGATATTGATAGCAAGCGTGTTGCTGGCTATATTTGTATTGGTGCAAAACCCCAAAGGGGGAGGGCTTTCAGGTACATTTGGTGGCATTAGTAACCAGACTATGGGTGTCCGTCAAACAACGGATTTTTTAGAAAAAGGAACATGGGGACTTATTATATTTATTGCTGCTTTGTGTCTTGCCTCTTCTTTTTTTATTTCTCAGAATACCAATTCTCCCCAGCAAAAAAGCCTGATGGAAAATAACATTACGCTGCCTGCACCGGCTACCAATCAGGGACAATTTAATACCCCTTCTACCGGCCAGCAAAATCAGGATCAACAAATAACTCCGGTTCCCAATCAGCAAAAAGAAACTCAGGAATCCGCACCGCCCAAGAAGTAATACTTTTCCATCAGGTATGGTACGTAAAAAGTATAAATGGCTATTAAGGGTTGGGGGAATGCTGGTAGTGCTTCTGTTTTTATATGGGAGTTTTTTAACCTACGTTCTCTTTGCCCCCAATACAGGAAATTTTGAAAAAGAAACTTTTCTCTATATTCATACGGGATCAGTGTACAAGGAGGTATTTAGAGACCTGAAAACACGGCAATTGATCCGTCATCCACAAAATTTCGACCGGGTAGCCCATTTGCTGGACTATCCCGGAAATGTAAAAGCCGGGAAATACAAGTTGAAACCGGAGATGAGCAATCTTGCCCTCGTCCGCCTTCTTCGTTCGGGCAAGCAGACCCCCGTTCGACTGGTCATTAATAAAGAACGGACAAAAAGAGATATGGCTCAACTCCTGAGTGGTAAATTAGAACCCGACTCGGCTGCCTTCATGCAGGTATTCAAAGATTCTGCTTTTCTAAAAGAACTTGGTTTTGACCGTTCTACCGCCCTTTGCGCCATCATTCCCAACACCTATCAATTCTTCTGGAACACGGATGCCCGTGCAACCTACAAACGCCTGGCAACCGAAAGAGATAAATTCTGGACTAAAAAACGAAGGGCAGAGGCTGATTCGCTGCACTTGACTCCTGATAAAGTATATATCCTGGCCTCTATTGTGGAAGAGGAATCCAACATTCCAAAAGATAAAGAACTCATTGCAAGTGTTTACCTCAACCGGCTGAAAAGGGGAATCATGCTCGGAGCAGACCCTACGGTAAAATTTGCCCTTGATAACTTTGAATTAAAGCGGATAACCGGCAGGGAAACACAGTATAACTCCCCTTATAACACTTATCTGTATGCAGGTTTACCCCCCGGCCCGATTTGTACCCCCTCCATCACGACTATTGATGCGGTTTTGAATGCCCCAAAAACTTCTTACCTTTATTTTTGTGCCAGGCCCGACTTTTCGGGATACCACGACTTTGCCACTACTTATAGAGAACACCTGAAAAATGCACGCGCCTATCATAAGGCACTGGACAAAAGGAATATACATTAGTCTTTCAACCTTTAATGAGGGGACCGCTCATGAGCAGATTCGGAAATTTCTTGTTAAATCTCAAAATAGTTCAATCTACCATCCAATGGTCTGAAAAGGTTGTTCTACCCGGGTTTGAGGGGTTTCGGCTCTACGATGTTATGAAGGTTTTCTTTAAAAATGTAGAAAAGGCACAGATAAACGACCGCGCCGGCTCCATCTCTTTTTTCTTTCTTCTTGCCCTGCCGCCCACCTGTATATTTTTGTTTACCCTGCTTCCGTATGTTCCATTGGAAAACCTGGAGAATACCATCTACCTTTTTGTAAGAGACATTACACCCAACCAAAGAACATACAATATTTTACACGGTATTATCTATGACTTTCTGCACACCCAACGGACAGGGTTGCTTTCTTTTTCCTTCTTATTGGCCATCTTTTACTCCTCTACGGCAGTTACGGGTATCCTACGGTCTTTCAACCGGGAACATCCGGGGTTTACAAAGCGTAACATGATTAAACAACGCTGGATGGGTATCAAAATGAATTGTGTGCTGATCTTGCTGCTGATTGTTGCTGTTGTACTGATGGTGGCCCAAAGCGCCTTTTTTAACAAGTTGCTGATTTCGCTCCACATGCCACATGACTTCACCCGTTTTATCATCAATCTGGTCCGCTGGCTAATCATTCTTATCTCTTTCTTTACTATTATTTCTATCATCTATACCTATGGCCCTTCTACTGAAAAAAGGCGAAAATTTATCACCGCAGGATCAACCATTGCAACCGCCCTGACCATTTTAAGTACGCTGGGATTTTCTTATTATGTCAATAATTTCAGCAGCTACAACCGTATTTACGGATCAATCGGTTCCCTGATTGTATTAATGATCTGGATTTTTATCAACTCCTACGTGCTGCTCATTGGCTTTGAGCTCAATACCAGTATAGAGATTTTGGAGCGACAAAAAGATAAAAAGCTGCAAGAGTTACCTTAGTCTCCTTCATACATTTTCCACTGCCTCCTGATTGCTTTCAAAATGGCTTGCCCCAGTCGGGGCTGGTTATAATGGCCGGCAGCAGTCTTTTGGCGAAAAGCCTCATAAAGGGTTACTGCACAAGCGACAGAAATATTCAGGGAACTGATCATTCCCACCTGCGGAATAATAAAATTGGCATCTGCCAACCTGCAGGCTTCCTCGCTTACCCCAGTCCTTTCATTCCCAAACACCAGGGCCACGGATTTTGTAAAATCCATCTGATGTAACTCTACTGAAGTATCATCCAGCCGGGTAGTATAAATTTTATCATACTTCTTCCGAAGTGTTTTAAAGCATTCTTCTACTTCCTCAAAAGTATGGATCGTCAGCCATTTATTGGCGCTTGAGGAGGTACGCGCGCCCCATTTTTTCTGTGTCGGCATCTTTGTCGTAATAATATAAATATCCTGTATACCTACTGCATCACAACTGCGCATGACCGCTGCTACATTATGAGGATCAAAAACATTCTCCATTACAACAGCAAGGTCGGGCTGCCGCTTGTTTAGTACAGCATTCAATTTATTTTTTCGCTCCGGTGTCATAAAAAGGACCCGTTAAGGTTAGTAAGAGGGCGGGCAGGCCACCTGCTCAAGTGCACGTTGAGCAGCCCTTGATTTACCGAGGATATTGATAGACAATTTTAATCCGGTAAAAAAATAAAAGTCATTTACGGAGGGGTTCCCCCTGTTTGTCCCATCGGCGGGATAGGGATCATTTTCATGACCGGGCACTTCATTCGTGCGGTAGGAAAGATGCACGGCTGCCGGGCCACGCTCTGCAGACAATTTATTTTTGTCAACATAAGTGCTACTCACATCATCCAGATAATCCGTAAAGGTTTTGCGGAATGAAAAGACCGCTCCCAGGTTGACCATGGGAGAAATCGCATACTTCACACCTATCCCAAATGGAATGGAAACTTGTGTCAGGCCATAAGGCTTTCGGTCGGGGTAGCTCTCCAGTCCTTCACCCTCCGTACTGAGCGGCTGCAGAAAATATTTATTGGAAATCGAATCTCCGGGAGCAGTGTAGTATGTATAAGGATCAAAATGATAAACAGCGATGCCGGCAAAAACGTAAGGAGTCACACGCGTATCCATGTTATGAAGAAAATTATAGGTAACCAGCAAATGCACGTCCAGAATTTTGGATTGAAAATTCAGGTTTCTCAGGGCCCGAGCTGAGTCGGAAGCCAGGCTGTCGGCTCCGGAAATTTTACCGAAATTAGCCCCCAATTCCAGTCCAAAACCCTTATAAATTTCCTTGCTGATAAATATGCCCAACGCAGGATGAGACTGCTGATAAGTGAAATCCTTAGGTTGCAAATCCCCGTTATAGGTGCTAACCCCGCCAAAAAGACCCACCTCAAGCGGGTTGTCGTCAGCAAATTGAGCCCGCACAATAAACGGTGTACAAAAGATAATTACCAGCGGAAGAAAAAGTTTCCAGATTTTCATATTATTCCAACGCATCAATGGTTAAAAAATTTCAACTCGTATCAAAAATACTTATCGGATATCAAAAATTACACCAAAGGTAGGGTATTATTGAAATATTTTTTCAAATTCAACAGGCTTATCTTACCTTTGCAATCCTTTTAAAAGAGGAATCTCGGGACGTAGCGCAGCTCGGTAGCGCACTTGCATGGGGTGCAA
>CAYRBD010000097.1:0-12101 GCA_964422465.1 uncultured Chitinophagaceae bacterium | reverse complement strand
GAGCCTTTTCAGGATATTCCAATGGTTCTAAACGCTCCAATCCTTTGTATGATATTGGCCGGATTAAATATTTTGTATTCAGAAGTTCCATAACCCGGTTCTGCCCTCTCCAGTATATTTACCTTCCCAATGTCCTGAAACCGAAGATCACTCCGTGAATTTCCGAAACGCCCTATTCAGATAAAAATTTCCATTAGGGCCGTTGCTTAATGAGAAACACAATATTGTTGAGCTCTTGAATTTCCTCTTTTGTTCTTTCTTCCAATTTATCCTAGTACACTCTTTATTTATGATAGCAGTGGATAAGGACTTCATCCTTTGAAAAACCATTGATGTGTACACCAAAAAACTACTAATAGACCAAGTAAATAACAAAAATGCGTGATTTGTAATATAAAATGCATGATTTCTTCTACCATTCTGTTTGCTTCATGCCTAATTTTACCAAATAATTTTATGTCTCCTTGTTGTTTACATACAAAAAACGGTTGTTCACATACACCAGGACGCAGTTCACATACATTCGGCCTAAATGGTCTTGTTAAGACAGTAACTTTGAGTTATCAAAAAACATTATAAACATCAAAAAAATGCTCTATGAAAAGTTTAAAATTGTTTAGTACGCTAATTTTTCTGGCTATCGCTTTGAGCCTTTTCAGTTGTAAGAAAACAGGACCTGCCGGACCACAGGGTGAACAGGGAGAACAAGGACCTAAGGGGGACAAAGGGCCGCAAGGGATAGCCGGCGCCGACGGCAGCATGATATATAGTGGCAACGGATCTCCTGATACAGAAACAGGTCAAGCAGGAGATTATTATCTGGATAAAAACAATGGAAACCTTTATGGGCCTAAAACCGATAAAGGATGGGGGGATCCCCTAAGCCTTAAAGGCCCTAAGGGTGAAAAAGGTGAAACCGGTTCAAAGGGAGAGAAGGGCGATCCCGGAAAAAATGGCAAAGACGGTCAGGCCGGCAGTCAGATTCTGAGTGGCAAGTCGAAACCGGCATCTTCTATCGGCAACACTGGAGATTATTATTGGGATATTTCCACCTATACCCTATATGGCCCAAAAACAGCCGCAGGATGGGAAAGCGGAGTGATGCTGAGGGGGCCGAAAGGAGATAAGGGAGACCCGGGAACAGCAAACGTCATGTACTCAGACTGGCAATCATTCAATTGGGGGTCCTACAATACATACCAGGCACGAGAAATTGTATCAGTCCCCAGATTAACAGAAGATTTCATGAACACGGGAGGGACGATACTAGTTTATGTCCGAGTGAATAATAATCCTTTTGGCCATACCTACTATCAACTCCCAGCAAATCTTTCCATACTCTATAATTGTCGGTTGCAGTATTTTATTCGAACAAAAGGTAACAGTCTGATTTTTGATCTTTTCCCTACAAGTGGAAATTTGAGTAACCAATTTGTGGGTAATGACTATGCTTTTCGTTATGTTTTAATTCCCGGAGGGGTGCACGCTCGCAAATCTTCTCCTCCTCCCGATCCGAAAGATTATAAAGCCACCTGCGAGTATTATGGAATACCGGAATAAGAGGATTTTAATTTTAAAAAAACTATTATGCAACCATTCTTAAAGACTTTAAAGACACCAAAGAGTCCATTGGTAAGCGGAATAGAAGATGGTAGAATTAAGAAACTGAAACCATGCGCCATGGCCGATACTCCGTTAATGAATTATCAAAAGTGGCTTACTGCTTCCGGAGACAGGTTGGCTGATTTGTCAAATGTTTCGGAGGATACAAAGATAGCTATCATCGGAGCAGGCATGAGTGGCCTCGTGATTGGGTTTGAATTACTACGGGCTGGCTTCACCAACTTTACAATTTATGAAGCCAGCCATCGAATTGGGGGTCGTTTCTATTCTTACGAATTTCCTGACGATAAGACCAATTTCGCAGAATTGGGGGCTATGAGGTTTCCGCCGGCAGAGAATTGTTTGTTCTGGTATCTAAAATACATGCAGGATAATTATCAGGGCAGAAACCGGCATAAAATCATCTTGGAACAGAATTTCCCGGATCCTGGTAGTGTGCCTACACTCGTTGTTTATAAAGGGAAACAATATATCATTCCCAATTCCAATGAAATGCCTGAAATATTTCGAGATATCTATGAAAGCTGGAATGGATTTGTCAACACTACTGCCTCAATTGTATTGTCAAATGGCGTTTCACTTGCTCCACCAAAGAAGATTATGAACTGGCTAAATATAGCAGATTCAACTACTTATAACCCCGTTAAAGCTCAAAATGCGTGGCAAGGGTACGTAAATTACTTCAAGGACAAACCTTTTATTGAAGGAATAATTGATATTTTTTGCCAGCCAAATGCTCCGAGGAAGTATAATCCAGCAACCAAAGAATGGGGAGAAATATATCAATGGAAATACCCGGAAGATATCGAGAAGTTTGGCACTGTCGGTACAGGAATTGGAGGCCAATCTCCCTTATTCTCGATTGGTTTTCTATGTTTACTGCGTTTCACCATCAACAAGCTGGAAGAAGACCATTTTCAGATACTTACCGGCACCGGCTCAGTAGCCGATGCATTAGCTGATTTTGATTTTGACAGAAAAAGATTACGAGATTATATCCGGTTAAATACACCAATTCAAGAAGTAAAACCTCTACAAGATGGGCACAAAATTGGACTAATAAGTAATCATAAAGAAATAGTAAAGGACATTAATCATCTGGTGATATCTACCACACAACGAGCTGCAGAAATAGGTTTGAAATTAGATTCTTTATGGGAAGCCAAAAACAAGAAAACAGCAAACAACCTGATTTCCTTATCCAGACGGGAGGCTATAACCAACATGCATATCGCCCAGTCTAGTAAGTTCTATTTAAAGATAAAACCCTGGTGGGTTGGTCAAGCCAATAATGATAAGATTAGATGCATAACTACAGATACTGCAATGAGTAACTTCTATACCTTAGATTATAAAAAAGATAACGCTGAGGCCGTTTGTTTGTTGAACTATGTTTGGGAAGATGCTTCTGAAAAGTCTGAAGCGCTGGGAAATATGGATGAAAGGTATCAACGCTTTTTATCTGATTTGAGACAGCTTGAAGGGATAGATTATATTTTAGAAGCCATGCCGGGAAAGGCCGATACCAGCAACGCAGTAATGATTGACTGGCAATTGAAAGAGAATTATAAAGGTGCCTTTGCATTAGTTCAGCCGACACAAGAAGATTATTTAAGCAGGTTATATTATAATTTCACTGAGAAAAATGAAGGAGGAGCCCAAATATATTTTGCCGGAGATTGTTATTCCTGGGTAGGAGGTTGGGTAGAAGGAGCGCTTGAAACAGGGCTGAATACTTTCTCCGCCATCACAGAAAATATTGGGGGTAAACTTTCTTTTCCGGAGATCTCGCCTTTAAAAAATCTAAACCCAAAATCTATCGTGTATGACAACCCCAGTTCCAACGGAAAGGTATTGTCTTTTGGCCCATATGGAGGAGTTTCGACACAGACAAAATATTTTAATAACCGCCTTGATAGCAACAGTAGTTCATTTATAGTCTATTCAAAGGAAAATGGTATTTGCGGAATACAGATTGATGAAAAGACAATCCATGGTACTACAAGTACAAATAAGAAAGTTGTTGATCTAAATGAGGCTATAACTTCTTTTGAAACCGTAGTAACCAATTCCAAGGATTATAATGCAACAATTGTGAGGTGTTTCAAGATCAATGACACCATTTATGGGATACCCCCCGGGAAGAGCGATTTATATTATAGCATCTCTCTTAGTAATCCTTCAAGGATTGGGTCTGTTATGGGATTATCCGGGGAAGCAATAGTTCGGATAGGGTTTTCTTTCACAGACAAATAAACAGACAAATAAAAAGCTATAATCATGGAAATTTCACAATTAAAAATTCGTCCTTCAGTAAGAGAACTGCAAACCAAATACGAAAACGGCGACAAAACACCTCTGGAAAACCTGATGCGTGCCTGGAAAGGTATTAAAGAACTGCCTCCGGATAATCCCCATTCTTTCTTTATGCTGGGTGGCTTTCATGGGGAACCCTTCAGGGGAGCAGGATGGGGCAGTGGTATCTATTGGGGAGGCTATTGTAACCATGGAAATGTATTGTTCCCAACCTGGCATCGTATTTATCTTGTTAAACTTGAAGAAGCCTTACAAAGCATTGAGGGTTGTGAAAGCGTAATGCTTCCTTATTGGGATGAAACAAGCAAAGAAACCCTACGGGAGGGCATACCGTGGGCGCTTACTGACGAAAATTTTGAACTGGATGGAGAAACCATTCCTAACCCTTTGCGTTCCTTTATTTTTCCAAAAAACATCACAGATAATATAAGCAGTGATAATCCGAATTATGGTAAACGTGCCGGATATGAGACGGTACGCTACCCATTATCGGGTCTTGTGGGGGACAAAGAGAGTCGTGCTGCAACAGCTGCCCATAATGCAAAGTTCAAGGATTATGAAGAGAATGTCAAGATTCTCAATGGAAATGTAAAAGACTGGCTAAACTCGCATATTGTGGTCAAAGGCGAAGTCATCCACACCAATGTAGCGCAAAAGTTCAGAGATTGTTTGCAAGTTCCAAACTATACACTTTTTTCCAATACTACGTCAGCCCAAGAATATAATAGCGGCTTACCGGATGGAAAAAACCAAGTGATTCCCCTCGAATCGCCCCATAACAGTATTCATTTGGCTGTAGGCGGTTGCGAAGTGCCCAAATATAATCGTTCGCCAATTCCCGGGGCTAATGGAGATATGGGTGAAAATGATACTGCCGGATTAGACCCTATATTCTTTTTTCATCATTGCAATGTTGACCGTGTTTTCTGGCTTTGGCAAAAGCAGAATGGATTTACTGACAAACTTGAAATTATTCCAGAATACCCGGGGACTAATACGGTAGATAGCCAAGGACCTACACCAGGTATGGCACCTAACTCCTGGTTAACCCTGGAGTCTCCGTTAAATCCCTTTAAAAAGGAACTGGAAAATGGCTCTATAGTTCCCTATACCTCTCTGGACTGCATTAATATTGAAAAACAACTTGGATTTACTTATTCGCCAGGTTCTCTTGAAGAAACATCGCCCCCCAAGGTGCTCAAAGAAGGACATAGTAAAAAAATGATTCGGGTATCAAGGATCAATCGTGCACCTATCCGGGGGTCTTTTACTGTATCTGCATTTTTAAACACCGGAGGAAAAAGATATTGTGTGGGAACAGAGGCGATACTCAGTCGGTGGAATGTGCAATATTGTGCCAACTGCCAAACGCATCTGGAAGTAAAGGCTTTTTTTGGGTTGCAGGGCTTCCATGAAGATTTGCTGAAAGACGCAACCTATGATGTAGAAATACATGGCAGAGATGGTCATCTGACAAAGGAAAAATATAATTTGTTAGCAGGAAATGATCAGAATCTTTATCATCTGGAAGTTTATTAGTTTTTCAAATTTTTAAAACCAAATAAAAAATGAGCCCTATGAAAAAAAGTAACCAGGCAATTGTTCCTCCAGGATGGGTCGGAGGTTTTGCAGAATCAAATCCGAAGTTTGCCTATGGCCCGGATTCATATCCAGACCTTTCTTCTTTACCCATGTTGGATAACATGGCCAACATTAACCTACTTGAAAGACAACAGGGAGTTGAGTGGCCGGAGTTTAGTTGGATAACCCAACCGGGGGGTGACGAATCTACGCGATGTTTTAGGATGTTTGCGCCCTATATCTCCAGACTTGGTTATACCAATACAGGTAGGGTATATTCCATTATATGCCCCCAACAGGGAATCTATATAAAGGGCATAGGTTATCTGAATGTAGAAGTCACCGTCACAGGACAAAGAGGATGGGTGAATGAAACAACCCGAGAGGTTGCAGCTGATATGACAGTAGAAGCTAAAGTCTGGTTTGGCCCAAGTGCTCATAAAAGCTCATTTGGAGAGAAACTTTTAGAATTTTTTACATACTTCAATTATCCTTTCCCTTCGAAGAAAAAAAATGCTGTCATTATTACCACCCATGCACCCGGAAATCCGGATAATCCCATTTTCCCCGTCCGAAAAGGGGAAACCAAATTATTTCAGAGCCCATCATTTGCCAGACATCCCAAAGCCTGGACAGTAGCTAATGTAGAAGTAGAAATTGGTCCTGTCCAGAAAAGGGGAATCAGCATTGTTGATGAATTTAATAACCTGGTAGTGGAGCTGTTTAATCTGATCTCAGGAAACCTGCTGCTGTCAGGCAATCTTCTGTCCTGGAATGTCTGGTTCAAAGCGCCCAGACTAGTAGATCAGGAAGAATGGAGAGACCATGCGGAAAAGTGGCGGAAGTCGATAGATGAGGATCATGGAAGCCCTGATGGGGAGGGTACTAATGCCAGATATTTCGATGGCTCACCCTTTAAACCATTTGAAAATTTAATTGATGAAAAAGTCAAAGAGATTATTGAGTGGATAAAGGAGCATATTTAGCCTTATATATTAGAAGATATCCCTAAATATCTGGTAAAATAATATAAAAAGAATCAGGCTATGCAACTACTTGTTCAAAATGAGATAGAACAACTCAGGAGCGAAGAAACTGACTTGTTTAGACAGCGTAAGGGGTATCCAAGTAAAATAAAGATAAAAGGTATGCCGGAGCAAATCCGGTATAATCAACTTGACGGGCAGAGCAAACACTTCAAAAATATCATAAAGATGATTTGTTACAGAAGCGAAGCAGCTTTTGCCAACTTACTGGCACACTACTACAAAAAGTCCGTCAACGAGATACGAGCAGTGGTAAAGAAAATAATAAACCCAAATATTGATCTACAACTCGATTATGAAAACGAACAACTTTATGTAATCCTATAAACACAACCCACGTAAAGGGATAATGAACCAATCAATAAAATGTTAGATATCTTCAATAGTTCATAAACCAAATGTTCCGGAACAAGTTTGACTCTCCATAAGTGGGAACATACACTGACTAAGACCAAACTGACCAGGACTAAACATAAGTTAGAAGACGCCGAAAAGGAAATTGCCTGTCTGAGAGAAGCCTTAAGGATAGTACACCTGCCTAAAAACAGTTCTAATAGCTCCCTTCCTCCCTCTAAGATATTTATAAACCAAAGAGAAACAAAAACTATAGCCTCATAAATTTTTAATTTATTCTACTCCCCAAACCCGGGTAACAAAAGCGGGTAACTCTAATACAATTTTCTCATCTTTTATTTCAACATGCCCCTCTCCAAACAAATTTACAAGTTTATTATTCTCCTGCCATTCCATTCCTTCTCCCTTTAAATCAATCGCCACTGACTGGTCTGTATCAGATAGATTGATAACCACTGCCACCCTACTATCCGAAGTATAACGCACAAATGAAAACACCTCTTCATTGTCATTTTTCATTTCAGAATACTTTCCCTTTGTTAGCGCTGCATTGGAAGTGTGCAGATGGATCAGTTCTTTATAATAATGCCACAATGAATCAGAGTCCCTTATTTCTTCCTGAAGGGAGAGTCCATCATCAGGTTTCAGGCTGGAATCATCCCACCAGGGGCCCGTATCTTTATACCAGAGCGCCATCCCCTCTCCTGAATCTATTTTGTACCACTTGAAGGCTTCACGATGGGGAATATCATTTCCATCCGTCAGGCCATATTTTCCAAATCCGCCTTTCCCATACATCCCTAATTCCTGCCCATAATAAACAGAAGGGATCCCTCCGATCAGCAGATTAAAGGCGGCCCCCACCTGTAATTTCCCCGGATTATTATCAACCGCCGAGGCATAGCGTTCCATGTCATGGTTTTCTATAAAAACAATTTGTTTACCTCCTTTAGGTACCTGGTTAAAAGTAGAATCGGCGGCGGTTGAAATCTGTTGTTTATTAAAAGAAACAATGGCATTCCGTAAATTAAAACCAAAAACCCGATCCACACAACCTTTTTCAAAGTAATCAGCACCAAAGTCAGTCCAGTCGGCCTGCTCGGCAATAAATTTTATTTTTGGATTAACCGCTTTCAACTTATCAATCAACGGGCACCAAAAATGACTAAAAAGGTCTGTCTGAATCCCCTTATGATCCAGGTCATCCATCATGTGATCCAGCCGGAAACCGTCCACTCCCTCCTCAAAATTTCCATCTCCATCGGGGTCTATCCAGAACTTAAGCAATCGAAAAAAATATTCAAACACCTTTGGGTTATTCAGATTTACCGTAGCTACCCTTCGGGTAGAATCATTATATCCTTTTAATATGGAAATATCATAAATAATGGGCTCCGGATCCTGATTCAGGGAATCACGATAAATAATATAATCGCTATACCGGGATTCCGGATTTTCATAAGAATCCTTAAACCATTTCTGGTTGATGGTCACATATTGAAATTCCTGATCCAGGTAAATTTTCATTCCCCGCTGATGAATGGCTTTCACCAGGCTCATCCAATCTTGCATTGTCCCATATCCCGGATCAATCTTCTTAAAGTTATCAGCAAAGTAATTGTGATAATACACAGACTGGACAATCGGGGTAACCAAAATAGAAGTTACACCAAGGTCCTGCATATAATCCAACTTCTCTTTAACCCCATTCAGATCGCCGATATGATCCCCATTGCTGTCATAAAAGCTACGCAGAAAGATATGGTACATCACCTCACTATAGAAGTTGTTACTGCTATCGTTATTGTGATTTTTTATTTCCATAAGACCTTCCTGCATTGCCCTAAAAGAGCAAAAACAAACAAATTAAATCAATCATTAATAACTTCAGAAATAGGGGTTCCTACGCTCCCGTTAGGCATTTGAATATGCAATAAGGCCGCGAGCGTAGGAGAAATATCCGACATCCGGACATGTTTATTTGTTGCTCCCTGTTTAATGCCCCAGCCCATAAATATCAATGGAATATGGGTGTCATAAGGATTCCAGTTTCCATGCGTTGTACCCGTTCCTCCTTTGTGTCCGGAAAACCATCCCGGATTGGGAATAATCATAATGGGCCCTGTGCGTTTGTGATTATACCCATTGATAACTCTCCTCTTCAATGGTTCGGGTACAGGAGCATCGCCAATGTGATCAATATCAACAACAAACTGAATACCCTCCTGCTGTTTTAAAAATTGAACGGTGGCTTTTTTAATCGCCTCATAATCCAATTTACTTTTCTGGATTTTTTCATTATCATAGTTTATATGATAGTTCATAGAAGAGCGAACCAACTTTTTTACGCCAAATTTTTCTGCCAAAAGTTCATTCAGGGGGTTCAGAAAATCTTTGGAGACCAGGAAATCAGCCGGTATTCTATGGTGCTGCATAAAGCCTATAGCATGTGCGGCTCCGTGGTCTGCAGTTAAAAATACCAGGTAATTCCCTTTTCCTACCTTTTGGTCCAGAAAGTCAAAAAAAGTAGCCAGTTCCTTATCCAGTCTTAAATAAGTATCCTCTACCTCTATAGAATTAGGACCATATTGATGTCCCACATAGTCGGTAGAAGCACAATTTACCGTCAGGAAATCAGTTGCTTCCCCCTTGCCAAGGTTATAACCGCTGACTGCTGCTTTTGCAAAATTCAGGGTTAATGTATTCCCAAAGGGGGTACTGCGGATACTACCGTGATCCCTGTTATAAATTCTTTGCATATCATGGGGGAACACAGGTGCTTTTTCACCTTTAAACCTGCCCTCCCAGGGTACGTTGTCTTCCGTACTTTGTTTATACGTATTTATAGGATACAAGGTTTCCCAACCATGCGCCATTAATTGTTTCGGTTGTTTAGCTGCATTAAACTTCTCCACCCAATCGGGCAGTTTCTCCATGTAATAGGTACTGGTAATAAAGTTTGCTGAAGAGGCATCAAACCAAAATGCCGCATTAGCCGTGTGCCCTGCAGGCAAGATAGAAGCCCGGTCTTTTAAAGACACCCCTACCACCCGGGAGCGGAAATTGGTAGCCAGCCTGAGTTCATCCGTTATAGTGGATACCAACAGATTTCGTGGCGACATTTGCCCGGCTTTGCCATGCGTACCCACTGCTTTTACAGTAGGATCTTCGGTACAATACCATTCCTTTCCGGTTAACTGGTTAATCCAGTTGTTCCCCACGATCCCGGAGATGGCAGGAACAGAACCGGTAAAAACAACCGTGTGCCCTACAGCTGTATAGGAGGGCAGATAATTGATAAAAGTATTCTCGCAGGAAAAACCTTCCTTCAAAAGTCGTTTAAAACCACCTTCTTCATAACGGTCGTAGTAACGATACAGGTAATCCCATCGCATCTGGTCAACCACTATACCCACTACGAGTTTGGGACGCGACAATTTTTGCTGCCCGTAACTCGGGGAAAAACACAATATTAAAACAGCAGTCAATAAGCAGAGCAGAAATAAGTTTTTCTTCAACATGGCCACATTTTAAAGGGTTTAAAAAAATTTAGGTACGAAGATAGGAGTCCACCCTGGATAATAAAAATTTACCGGAATCTGGTCCGTTTATATAATAAAAGGCTGCGATATTTCACAGCCTTTTAAGTAAAACAGTCTATTTAAATTAGGTTACGAATGCCCATTCATCATTTCCTGAAAACGGCTTTGTAAATTTTGGTCAGACTGAATAGCAACAGCAATTGCCTGGAATCTTTCTACGCTCAAACCACTGGAAGTAATCAGCGACTGCATCTTCTTTTGAATTTCTGGTTGCAGTTTGTCTAACTCTCCGGTGATTTTTTTATACGTTTTCATTTCATCCTCGGTAGCATCTGTCTTTTGGTTCTGCATGGTGGCAGTTTGGATTTCATTAAACCTTTCCAGTTTCATTCCGTCTTTTTCAATCACCCCCACCATTTTTTGCTGAGCTTTCTGACTTTCTTCCTGCACTTTTGGATAAACAGTCGCAAACTGCTTCAGTTCTTCATCAGAAACTTTAGTCTTTTCCTGCTGCTGGTTCAAAGTGGGATTCTGAGCAGGTTGATTTTGCGGTACTTGTGCAAAAGCAGAGACGGAGGCCCCCACAAAAAACAACGATAATGCAAAAGCAGCAATTTTCTTCTTGTTAATCATAATATTTTTTTTTGAGTATTTAACAATAAATACGAATGTACAAAAGAAGAAGGTCAACTATCGGGCCTAAAATAGTTTCACTCCCTATTTTTGAAAGACTTTAACAGGTATGTTAATGGATAGTTAAGAAACTTTGAGTATATACTATTAATATATACCTTTGGGAAAAAGTCAGGATGAAAACTTTATCATTAAAACTTGATGATCGCATATTTGAGGATACTGAAAAAATGTCTTCCGAATTAAAGTTAGCCAGAAACAGGTACATCAATCAGGCAGTAGATATTTATAACCAGGTTAATAAAAGAAGAAGTTTAAAAAAGCAACTTTCTATAGAATCAAAAGCAACCTGTAATGATTCCATGGAAGTAATGGCAGATTTTGAAAAATTAATGGATGAGAATCAGGCAGTTTGACATCTGGATAGCCGACCTAAGCACAACCGTAGGAACAGAATCCGTAAAAACCAGACCGGTAGTAGTTATACAGACCGATTTACTAAATGATGAACATCCTTCAACCATCATCTGTCCGATTACCTCCAATGTAAAAGAAGAAATACAAATTCTTAGGATTCATTTAAATAAGGGTCAACTTAAAAAACAAAGTGATGTTTTAATTGACCAGATCAGAGCCATTGATAATAGAAGATTAATTAAAAAAGTCAGTTCTCTATCAAAAGATCAGGAAAAAAAGATAATAGAAAACTTAAAAATAGTTTTGGATTTGTAACCCTGATTTAAAAACCTAAAATAGGTTACTATGAAAATTTTATTTTGCGTACCCTCCTATCCGGATAATGATTCCATTTATCATCTTCAACAACTATTAAAAGAGCACCAGCTTCTTGTTTGTACAAAAGAAGAAGTTCTTGAAAATATTGAAGATGTGGATGTACTTGTTCCGTGGGGATATCCTGTAAATGAAAAGTTGATACAGAAAGGACATTTCAAATTTATTCAACAGCCCGGAGTTGGTCTGGAAAAAATTGATATAGCAGCAGCCA
>CAYRBD010000096.1:10555-12102 GCA_964422465.1 uncultured Chitinophagaceae bacterium | reverse complement strand
CTTATTTTGACCTTTAATGCATTATACACCCGGGGATATCCATTATCCTGATATTCAGCAGGGTATCTGGGCATGAATTTAACAGGAGCCGATGCAACAAAAAGCATTAAATCTTCTTCACTATCTTTCGTTATGACTTTCTTTTTAGATAAAAGTTTTAGAAATACATATTTAATTGAAGATACATCCTGAGGCGGGTCCTGCATCCATACTTTTTTTACCTTTAATTTATATTGATAGCCTCTTTCATAATTAATGTTAAATCCGTCAAAGATTATATCAGTTAATATTCTTTTTCGGTTGCCATCGCTTTCTGAAAAGACCAATGGCTGAGTCAGATAATCGCTCATTATGGCTGCTCCATATCCGGTTTCGGGGTATATCGTCATTTCGACGACTTTTACCCTGTCTTTTTTTTCTTTGATACAACTGGCGGCCATGATGCTTAAAACAATGAATCCCAATAGTAGAGAATACTTTTTCATTTTTCTGTGGTTTAATAATAAGACAAAATAAAAGACGGATACGTTGCATACCGGAATCAGATTTATTAAAAAGTCCAATATTATATGTAATTTTGTTTGTAAATTACATTTGTATGAGCATAACAAACGACAAACAAAGTCTCTCTTTTTCCCGCAGGCATTTTTTCAAAAATGCTTTATTGCTCGGCGGAGGCGTATTGGGAACGACCGCGGGATGGAGTAAATCTTTCCCTTTTTTTGAGGATGAGCTTCCAAATTCCAAATTCAAAGGAGTGCAAATCGGGGTAACTACCTACTCTTATCGGAGCATGCCGGATAGAACTATCGAAGGACAGTTAAAAGATATTCTGAAAGACGGAATAAATGCGGTAGAATTGGTGGGCAATCCGGTTGAACAGTTTGCGGGAAGACCGGAACCGGAAGGTAAGGATTATAATAAAGAAGAATATCAAAAAAAAGTGGCAGCCTGGAGAGCAAATGTCCCGATGGATAAGTTCGTTCAAATCAGGGAAATGTTCAACAAGGCAGGCGTAAGTATTTATACATGGAAACCCAGAAATTTGTTTGGAAAAGATAATACGGATGCAGAATTAAATTATGCTTTTCGAGTTGCGAAGGCCCTGGGAGCTACTGCCTGCACAACCGAACATCCACAGAATGATGCATTAACGGAAAGATTTGGCGCTGCTGCAGAAAAACATAAAATATATATCGCTTATCACGCACATACAGATGCCAGCCCTACACTTTGGGACACTGCTTTAAAGCAATCCAAATGGAACGCCATTAACCTGGATGTCGGCCATTGGGTGGCTGCCGGCAATCCCAGCCCGTTGCCCTTCATAAAAAAACACCACGACAGAATTGAAAGCCTTCATTTGAAAGATCGGACTACGCCGGCAGACGGCGCCAAAAATCTGGTTTGGGGTCAGGGAGATACTCCTATCACGCAGGTTTTGCAACTCATGCGAGATCAACATTACACCTTTCCTGCTTCCATTGAATTGGAATACAAAATCCCGGCCGGTTCAAATGCGGTAAAAGAAGTAGCTAATTGTGTAG
>CAYRBD010000096.1:0-10455 GCA_964422465.1 uncultured Chitinophagaceae bacterium | reverse complement strand
GAATACAAAATCCCGGCCGGTTCAAATGCGGTAAAAGAAGTAGCTAATTGTGTAGAATATTGCCGTAAAGCACTGGAAAGTTAGCTAAAATAGGTGTTCGTTTCTAAACAGGTTGCTAATGATTTGTATATAGAATCTATCTCTTTCCATGTTTCGTATTGCTTGATAATCCGGCTGCTCAAAGTGCCTGCTGTTAGTAAATATTGTGCTTCTGATCTCTCTTTCATGCTAAGTGAGAGTTTGGTATCCAGTAGTTTACTCCACAAGCCTTTTATGTTGATAGGATATTCCTTACAACCAAACAGGGATAAATATTTTTTATCCTCAATCAGGCAATCCTCTCCATATTGAATGGCTTTTTTAAACAAACGGGAAAGCCTGTCCGTGTCTGTTTTCTTTATCGCCTCCATCGTCTGTTTATCAGAAAAACAGAGATATTTCAACAACGCCACAATCATGCGGATAATACACAAATCAGAGGTAGGGCATTCCTGAATATCCATTACCCGTATTTCTATAGCTTGCCGGTCAAACCGCGCAATAGCGCCTCTCGAATTAAGAAAGTAAGGTTGCATCAGGCCATCGGGATCAAAATCCTTAAAGTCTTTGATTATAGGTTGAAAAATTTTATCATAATAATCTTCCTTCGAATAAACCGGTTCAGGAATTAATTTTCCCATCAGCGAGGGAACTTGTTTTTGGTTATTCAAATAAAACCACATCCTGCTGTCTTGATAGCCAAATAACTTTCCATCCAATATGGGGGAAGACGCTGCCAGACCGGGAATTAAGGGCAGGACAACACGAATGGCGGCATGAAGCCGGGCAAATTCATCTTCATTGGCGAAAGGCAGGTTAAGATGGACACTTTGCAGGTTAGACCAACCATGCCCCCGGCAATCAAATACTTTATTATACAACTTATAAATTTCACTGTTTTCGTGTGGCCACAAAACAGTCTCTTTTAAAGGATCAAAAGTTGGATGCATGGAGCCCGGCAGGAGCAGGGCATTGTGTTTTTGTAAATACCCGTTTATCAGTCGAATATTTTTTGAAAAGGCTTCTTCCAGACCCGTTAAATCGCTAACTGGCTGATGAACCTTTAATTCAATGACATGAGAGACCAACTCATTGGACCAGTCTATCAGGCCATTTTCAAAATTGCCGGAATAATTTCCTGAAAAATCATATAATAATTGATCAGCAATGGGCCTTACTTTCAGGTTATCCCGATCTACGATCATGTATTCCAGTTCTACGCCAAAGGCTTCGAAAAGGGCATATTTATTTTTGAGAGCCATTATTGAAACTTGACTTTTCCTCTATTCTTTTTTTGAAAGCCATTAAAACGTTGCTGTATAGCTCGTCTTTAAGGACAAGGTCTTCACATCCAAAATCAATATTCGGATTATCATTAACCTCAATCACCACTATTTTCCCTTTTATCTCCTTTAAATCAACTCCAAATAGTCCTTTCTTATTGATTAAGGCACAAGCTTTTAATGCTGTTTCCACCACATGGGAAGGTGCATCTTCAACCGCCAGCGTGTCCGCCTGCCCGCTTTGATCATTTTCTATTCTACTCTCCCAGTTGTAAATCTGCCAATGGTCTTTGGCCATGTAATATTTGCATACAAAGAGGGGCTTGTTATCAAGAACCGCCACCCGCCAGTCAAATTTTGTATAAACAAATTCCTGGGCAATCACCAGGTCGGACTCCCTGAACATAGATTCCAGAACAGCCTTAAACTCCTCCTTTTTCGTTACTTTTTTAACGCCAAAAGAAAAGGTAGAATCCGGTAACTTCAGAATACAAGGAAAGTTGAGCGTATGAGAATGATCCTTCCAATTTTCACGATTAAGAATATAGGATTTGGGAATGGGCAGGTGACCAGCACGAAGAACTTCCGTCATGTAAACCTTATTTCCGCATTTAAGAATGTTTTCGGAGTGGTCTATAACTGCTAACCCTTCTGATTCTGCTCTTCTGACAAACTTATAAGAAAAGTTATTTACGTGGGTATTCATTCTGACAAAGAGCGCATCAAAGGTAGCCAGTCTGTTGTAGTCCGTTTCTCCAATCAGTTCTACATAAAGACCCAACTTTTCTCCAATATCTATAAATTTTTGAAGCGCCTTTTTATTTGAAGCCGGAGCGGGAGATCTGAGGTCCACCAAAATGGCTAAATCATATTGAAATTTATGTTCCCTGGAAGTATGATATCGTTTTTTACTCAAAAATTCTTTGGCGTATTCTTTCATCAGAGCCAGGTGTTTCTGAGGAACATTTTTCAGGGCTATCGTCTGGATACGCCGCAACTCCCATCCGCGTTTGGATCTGTTGAACTCCGCTCGTAACAGGGGCGCCCTAAACAATTTATGCAGTTCTCTCGCAAGTCCATTGTATTCATTTTCTGTGTTTTTACCAAAATAAACGCTTAATTTAAAATGGTCGCCGGTAAGTCCTTTCAAAGAGGTATTGATAAGTTTTTCCAAATCCCCCGACAAAATTTTGGTCAGGGACTGCTGCTTAAAATCAATAATATTTTTTACATCCGGGCTGGGCCGGTGCCCTCTGGCTTCTGCCACCAAAGAAACATAGTAACCCTTAGATTGATATTTATATTCATCCGACAGATTGAATACCCGGATATCTTTCCTTTTATCGGACGAGAAATCACTCAAATATTCATTTGTGGAAATGACTCGAGCCCCCGGGATTTCAATATCCCATTTCGAGGGCTGGTCTAAAACAATCAGCTTTAGCATGGTTTGCCTTATTTAATAAAACCTCTTCCTCCTGTTCAGAAGAATTTGTATGGTATAATTACAGCAATTTCTCTGCCACTTCCTGCCAGTTGTTTACCCGCTCATAAGTATCTTCCAAAAGATTGTGATGGGCGGTATATAAAATTTTTCGTCCCTGAAGATATTTAAAATTCCGGGATCGGTCATCAATCATAATATCCGGTTGCACCAAATATTTAACCCCGCAAAGATAAATCTGCTTCCATGAGATAAAGGGCAATTTTTCCATGATCCAATCGTATTTATCCTTCAAAGAATTTGGAAATTCCATGGCAGCCGAAACCAGGTAAACATCATACTTTTTATTTAGCTCTTTCAACACCCGGTCCGCATCAGGCATCAATTCAAGGTCCCGGAAAAAGCCGGGCTGATTTAAATAATCAATATATAGTGAAAGCTGTTCTTTGGGAATAAGCGTCCTAAAATCCTGGCCTCTCAGTTCTTCTTCTGTCCATGTTTTTTGAAAATGATACTTACACCAGGTCTCCATCTTTTTGGCTACGTCTGCCAAAACTTCATCCATATCAACAGCTAATGTTTTCATATACAATTACAATAAGCAATTAAAAAATAAACAATTAAAAACCCCAACCGTCTTGCAACAAATTGGGGCTTTACACCAAAACCTACTCTTTAAAATAAAGCATTCTCAAACCAAATAGCCAAAGAGATCGCCTTCCTTGTTCAATTCGGTATATCTGAAATTATGTTTTCTCATGTTCTCAACGAGCGTGCCATAATCATTAGGATCATCCAATTCGATACCTACCAGCGCAGGACCGGCTTCTTTGTTATGCTTTTGCATATATTCAAAGCGGGTAATATCATCCTCCGGACCAAGCACACTATTTACAAATTCTTTCAGCGCACCGGGACGTTGGGCAAAATTGATGATAAAATAATGTTTCAGCCCTTCAAACAAAAGAGAACGTTCTTTTATCTCCTGCATTCGGTCGATGTCATTGTTTCCTCCACTGATGATGCAAACTACATTTTTCCCTTCTATTTCATCAGCAAAACTATCCAGGCAGCCTACTGATAGTGCACCTGCAGGCTCTACGACAATGGCATTCTGGTTGTACAATCTTAAAATTGAAGTACATACTTTTCCTTCGGGTACTAAATCTACTTTATCCAGAACGTCTTTACAAATGGAATAAGTTAATTCCCCCACGCGTTTTACCGCCGCGCCGTCAATAAAACGTTCAATGTTATCCAGGGTTACCGGATGGCCCGCTTTCATAGCAATGGTAAGGGAAGGCGCGCCGAGTGGTTCTACTCCTATTAACTTAGTTCTTGGGCTAAAAGTTTTAAAATACAGCCCTACTCCCGAAGCCAGCCCTCCTCCTCCTACCGGAATAAAAAGATAATCTATCTCCGGCAGGTCTTCCAATATCTCAACACCGACGGTACCCTGTCCTTCAATAATGCGTTTATCATCAAAAGGAGGAACAAAGGTTTTCTCATGAATCTTGGTGAATTTTATAGCTTCAGTCAGGCAGTCATCAAAGGTATCTCCCACCAATTTAACTTCTACCTCGCTATTACCAAACATTTTAACCTGATCAATTTTCTGGCGGGAGGTTATAATTGGCATAAAGACCACACCGGGAATCCCTAACTTATGGCAGGAAAACGCAAAACCCTGGGCATGATTTCCTGCACTGGCACAAACTACTCCATTTTTTCTTTTCTCTTCAGGAAGTTTACTAATCAGGTTGTAGGCACCTCTTAATTTATAGGAGCGTACAATCTGCAGGTCTTCTCGCTTGAGATAAATATTGCAATTATACTTATCCGAAAGGCGGTTATTTCTTTCCAGCGGTGTTTTTTTAACCACCTTAAGCAACTCCTCTTCCGTCCCTTTAAAATCATATTGATCAATAGTTGTCACCGCTTGCATTTTACTTTTATTGAAATTTTAGTTTTTGGGTCTTAGTTCTCTTACAGCTGCGCCGGCTCTCCAGATTTCACTTTCCCGCAGTTCTTTCAACTCTTCATTCAGTTTCTCTCTGTAATCTGCCTTGCTGTTAGATTCAATAGAACGTTTTGCTTCTTTCCCCTCTGCCACGCTGTTATAAAGGTCTTCAAAAACCGGGCGTGTAGCATCGCGGAACTTTTTCCACCAGTCTAAAGCGCCACGTTGTGCAGTGGTAGAGCAATTGGCATACATCCAATCCATTCCGTTTTCGGCTACCAGCGGCATGAGGGATTCTGTTAATTCTTCTACGGTTTCATTAAAGGCTTCTGAAGGGCTGTGGCCATGTTTACGTAAGGTCTCGTATTGAGCGGCAAAAATACCCTGTATGGCACCCATTAGTGTTCCTCTTTCACCGGTTAAGTCAGAAAACACTTCGCGTTTGAAATCCGTTTCAAAAAGATAACCGGAGCCAATGCCGATACCCAGCGCGATGGTCCGCTCACGAGCGCGGCCCGTAGCATCCTGATATACCGCAAAACTGGAGTTGATCCCTTCGCCGGCAAGGAAATTCCTACGTAGAGAAGTGCCTGATCCTTTAGGAGCGGCAAGAATAACATCAATATTTTTTGGGGGATTAATGTTGGTCTGATCGTTATAAGTGATTCCGAAACCATGAGAGAAATAGAGCGCTTTTCCTTCGGTCAGGTATTCTTTAATCTGAGGCCATACGGCAATCTGTCCTGCATCGGAAAGTAAAAATTGTACAATCGTTCCTTTTTCCGCAGCTTCTTTGATATCAAACAAGGTTTCTCCGGGAACCCAACCATCTTCTACTGCTTTATCCCAGGTTTTGGAGTTTTTTCGCTGTCCTACAATCACATTAAATCCATTATCTCTCAGGTTTAATGCCTGACCGGGCCCCTGCACCCCGTATCCCAAAACGGCTATCGTTTCATCTTTTAATACTTCTTTAGCTTTGTCCATTGGGAATTCTTCCCGTGTAACTACTTCCTCGGTCACACCTCCAAAATTAATTTTTGCCATTTGTTGCTGATTTAATTGATTTAAAAATTTAAGATTTGTTATTACTTGATTACTGCAACTCCGTTTTGCTCCTGATAAAAAGCTTCCTCTCCTTCTTGTAAATAGGTCTTTTCCACTTCAATGAGTTTATCTATTTGAAGTTTTACTTTATGTAACATTTCTTCCGTATCATAAAGGATAAAACAAGCCTCTCCACGATGTGGATTGTCTAACTCGTATGCCAGTAATTTTTTGATACGCACCCTGCGGCGGTTACAAATATTGATCATCCTGTTCAGTACAGAAAAGTTATTCTGAGCGAGAACGATTAATGTGAAATCCTTTTTCATGGTTGTATGGTTATATGATTTTAATGCTCCAATGTTCCAGCATGCCAAATTGCTAATTGCAAACCCTTCGGCTTCGCTCAGGGCATCGCGGCAAACTACCCCTCCTATCTCGCCATCGGCGGCTCCAATATCATTTCAGAAACAGCCGATCCTGACGGGATCATCGGGAATACATTATCTTCTTTTTCTACGGTAACCGTCAGCAAATAAGGGCCCTCATGCTTAAGCATTTTGTCAATAGCAGCATCCAGTCCTCCGCGATCCACTACTTTCTGTGCAGGAATATCATACGCTTCCGCAAGTTTAACAAAATCAGGTCCTTTAATATCCGTAAAAGAATATCTCTTTTCAAAAAACAATTGTTGCCACTGTCGTACCATCCCCAGGAAGTTGTTATCCAGGATTATAATTTTTACGGGGATATTATTTTCAGAAATGGTTCCCAGTTCCTGCAATGTCATCTGAAATCCACCGTCCCCGACAATAGCTAACACCTGACGATCGGGAGTACCCAGACAGGCGCCCATAGCTGCCGGCAGACCAAACCCCATGGTGCCCATCCCTCCCGAAGTAACATTACTATGAGGTGTTTTAAAGGCGTAATAACGCGAGGCTATCATCTGATGCTGCCCTACGTCTGTAACCACTACCGCCTCGCCTTTGGTTTGTTCAGAAAGTTTATGGATTACTTCTGCCATCTTTATTTTTCCTTCCTGCGGAAACCATTCTTTTTCAATGATCTTCTGATATTCCTCCTGATCCAGTGCTTTAAATTCGTTTATCCATGCAGGATGATCAGCATGATGAACCAATGGTGTCAGAGCCATCAAAGCTTCTTTGGCATCCGCATGGAGACCAATATCTGCTTTAACATTTTTATTTATTTCCGCTTCATCCAGTTCAATATGGATCACCTTAGCCTGCGTAGCATATTTGCTTAAATCTCCGGTTACCCGGTCATCAAAACGCATGCCTATGGCAATGACCAAATCACATTCATCCATCATCCGGTTACAAGAATAATTGCCATGCATTCCTAAAAAGCCCATATACAGGGGATGGTTTGTAGGGAATACAGAAAGCCCGAGTAAAGTAGAGGCTACTGGAATCCCGGTCTTCTCTGCAAACGCCTGTACTTCGGCCACAGCGCCTGAAAGCAGGATCCCCTGCCCAACCAGGATATAGGGTTTCTCAGCCCGATTAATAAGTTCGGCTGCCGCCTTTATTTGCTCCAGATTGAGCTCTGGTTTCGGAACATACGTCTGAATAGCTTTACACGGGGTATATTGAAAATCAACCTTACCGAATTGGGCATCTTTGGTAATGTCAATAACAACCGGTCCCGGACGGCCACTCTTTGCAATATAAAAAGCGCGCGCAATCGCATCGGCTACATCCTCTGCACGGGTAACCTGCACATTCCATTTGGTTACCGGCAGAGTAGTATTTATCACATCAGCCTCCTGAAAGGCATCCGTACCCAGCAAGCCGGAGGTTACCTGACCCATAATACACACGATCGGAGTAGAATCCACCATGGCATCAGCAAGACCGGTAATCATATTGGTTGCCCCGGGACCGGAGGTAGAAAAAGCAACGCCTACCTTACCGGAGACACGTGCATATCCCTGTGCAGCATGTACCGATCCCTGTTCGTGCCTTGTCAGGATGTGGTTTACTTTATCTAAATAATGATACAACTCATCGTAAATTGGCATTATAGCGCCTCCCGGATAGCCAAAAACCGTATCTACACCTTCAGCCATCAGCGAACGTATGACCGCCATAGCCCCGGTCATCGTTTCTTTCTTAGTGGAAAGATTAGCAGGAGAACTACCCTTTGAGGGGTTCTCAGTCTTCGTCAGTAACGCATCCTTCTGTTGCATTTTTTACACATTTAGCATATTTAAACAAAATTCCCTTTTTTACCTTTAAAGCAGGCTGTTTCCAAGCTGCTTTTCTCTTCTGTAATTCTTCATCACTTACCTTTAGCATAATGCTGTTTTGATTGGCATCAATCTCAATAATATCATCATCTTGTACCAAAGCAATGGTTCCTCCTTCCTGCGCTTCGGGTGCAATATGGCCCACTACAAAGCCATGCGACCCTCCGGAAAAACGACCGTCCGTAATCAGGGCCACTTTCTTTCCCAGCCCGGCTCCATACACGGCGGAAGTAGGCTTGAGCATTTCCGGCATGCCGGGTGCTCCTTTGGGCCCTACATTACGAATAACAATTACATCCCCGGCTTTTACTCTTTTACTCTCAATACCTGCTATCAGTTCCGATTCCCCGTCAAATACCCTTGCAGGGCCTGAAAAACGTTCTCCTTCCTTACCGGTTATTTTGGCCACGCCTCCCAGAGGGGCCAGATTTCCTTTTAGTATCTGAAGATGCCCTGTCTTTTTTATGGGGTTCCCAATAGGATAAAGCAAATCCTGCTTTTCAAAATCCAGGTCTTTAGCCCCTTCTACATTTTCAGCTATGGTTTTTCCTGTAACCGTCATACAATCTCCATAAAGCATTCCTTCTTTCAATAGATATTTCATGACCGCCGGGATTCCCCCCATCTCATGCAGGTCCTGCATGAGGTATTTCCCGCTGGGCTTCATATCTGCCAATAAAGGGGTCTTGTCACTGATCCGTTGAAAGTCATCCGGGCTCAAGGGTACTCCGGCGGTGCGAGCCATAGCTACCAAATGTAAAACGGCATTTGTGGAACCGCCCATGACCATGACCATTACAATTGCATTTTCAAAGGCCTTCGGGGTCATGATATCCAGCGGTTTCAAATCCAGTTCCAGTAATTTTTTTATTGCCTCACCCGCGGCCAGACATTCTTCCCTCTTTTCTTGGCTGATAGCCGGATTAGAGGAACTGTAAGGCAGGGACATCCCGAGAGCTTCAATGGCCGAAGCCATTGTATTGGCGGTGTACATACCACCGCAGGCGCCCGGGCCAGGACAGGCATGCTCAATAACCCCTTCATAATCTTTCTCTGAAATATCTCCAGCGAGTTTTTGCCCCAGGGCTTCAAATGCAGAGATGATGTTCAGGTCTTGTCCTTTATAGTGACCAGGTGCAATAGTTCCCCCATAAACCATGATGGAAGGACGGTTCAGCCGGGCCATAGCCATTAGGGAGCCCGGCATGTTTTTGTCACAACCGGGGATGGTGATAAGACCATCATAATACTGGGCGCCACAAATGGTTTCGATGGAATCCGCAATAATCTCACGGGAAACCAGCGAGTAACGCATGCCCGGCGTACCATTGCTCATTCCGTCACTCACTCCTATTGTATTGAATATCAAGCCTACAAGATCACTTTTCCAAACTCCCTCTTTAACTACTTTAGCCAAGTCATTCAAATGCATGTTGCAAGGGTTTCCATCAAAGCCCATGCTGGCAATGCCTATCTGTGCTTTCTTCAGGTCATCCCCGCTGAGGCCTATCGCATGTAGTTGGGCCTGAGCAGCAGGCTGCGTTGAATCCTGCGTGAGTGTTCTGCTGTATTTGTTTAATTCCATTTTCAGTTGCCGGTTTTATAAAAAGCGATTGATTTTGTATCTATCAGACAAAAAAATCGCTCATTCCTCCATCTATGGGGAGGAAGGCGATTCGAATATTTTTGTTTGTACCGTGGTTCGCTATTCTTAAAGCATTCCTCCATGCATCATATAATAATGATAGCAATTAAAATCACGACTTGTAGCACAATATTTATATGTACCGAAGTATGAAATTTCTTCCTATGCCGTATTATATTCTTCCTACGCATGGACAAATGTTTGTTTTTGAGGCAGGGCAAAGATAAGACTTCTTTTAAATAAAAAGCAAGAAAACTTTTATTTTTTGGAAAATTAGAATGAAAATGATGGGATTGTTAAATCTATTAAAAAAAGACATTTATATCTTCTCCTTATTCTGCTCTGTTATCTTCAGAATCTTTATCCCCGCCCAGACTATAATAATTATTTTCTTCATCTTCTTCTCCGATTTCTTCATCGGCATCATCCAATTCAGCGCCGGGGACATCCAGATCGTCTCCCATGAAATTATCTTCATCCCCCTCTTCTTCGTTGGGCTTATTTCTTCTTTCCGGGGCTTTTTTGTCTCTGTCCGTATTTTCCGGGTCTATATTTTTCTCTTCTTTATCCTGTTTGTAAATATCCTCATTGGCAGGATAAGGTGGATAACCGGGGGCATTATTCTGCTTTTTTTCGGGTTCTGCTGACATTGATTTTAGTTTTTATAGTTAGGTATTTAAAACTCGCTATCGTGATATTTAATAGTTTCAGGCAGTTAATATTGAGTACCTAAAGGCACTCTAACAATGATTCATCATCTTT
>CAYRBD010000095.1:0-12281 GCA_964422465.1 uncultured Chitinophagaceae bacterium | reverse complement strand
AGTTATACAATATCATCCACAAAAATTGTTAGGGTGTCCCAACGCTGAAAACAGGCTATGAAATAGACTTGTTCTTCTATCTTTTCCGACATTAAAATTCCCTTTTATTTTGAATCATCCCCAAGCGGAAAGCCCTTGTCAATCCAATCCGTCTTAAGGTTATGCGACAAATTAAGAAGACGGGGGTTTGTGAACCCCATTTCCTGTAATGTTTTAAAGGCAGGCCTCACATTCGGACATTTTGAAAAAGGGCAGCAACCACAATAAATGACAACCTCTTTATCTTTTGGCACTTCCTTAAGGACTGATTTTAATTTATCTATCCCTTCTTTATCCTCAGCAGGACCAGTTTCTATCGCTCCTTTTATTACGCCTGCGGGTCCTACATCTATCACAACCGGCTGTTGATCTTTTGGGAGTGTTTTAAGCTGTACCGCCAGTATATCCGGTTCTAACAATTGTTTTTGAGTCCAGGGATTTACTTTTTGCTGCGCCAGTCCACTCATACTCAGGCTAAACAACAACATCCCGGTCAGGAACAGTAACTTTTTCATACGTACGTTTTGGTTTAATCTTGTGCCACAATTTCTTATAGGCTGCTCGAATACTTATCAAAAAGCCCACGATCATCACCAGCGTACCCAGCCATAAAATATTGACAAATGGAAAAACATAGGCTTTCATAACTATATAATCATTTACGATGCCCGATTGTTTAACCTGAAGTTGTATTTTCTTTTGCTGAGGCAACACTTTATCAAAACGTACATACAAAGCCTGGTTATTTACAGTATCTGCCACAGTGTATTGATACGATGAATCCCGCAGGTAGTATATAGGCATGGCGTCATAAGTATTCCGGCCGCTATACACTTTTAGCTGCGCACCAATAGCCAGGTCTCCCGGTTCGGGCTTGTAGTTTGGCGACTGCGGATTGGAGACCATTCCCTGCAGAATCATGTACCCTGTTGAAAAGAAAATGGTATCTCCCTGCTTTACATCGTAAGATTTATATTCGGCAGTATCTTTCATCTTGGAGGGATCAAAAACAGAAGTAACATAGGTAAATATGTCATGATCCCAATAATGCTTGGAATCCGGATTGGCAATAAGCCCCTCTTCTCCCTGAGGATTTACAAAAGCATCCGGATATAGATTGAACGTGGTGAGCACGTTTCCTGCATCATCTTTTTTGACATAATGTACTTTATAATAGGTCTTGGGATCACCAGAAGGGGTAGAATCTCCTTCATAGGTCACCTCAAAATTTCCCATGTTCATCGGTTGGTTTCGAGGCAGATATACGTTTTCCTCCGGTGTTTTGGCTTCAGCGCTACCGGCAGGAAAATAATCATTCCCAATAAGGCCCAGGGTATCATGAGAAATAGCGGTCTGTTTGGAAGTAGAAATTACAATCCCCAAGAGCATCAACCCAAAGCCCAGATGGGCAACAGAGGCGCCGGCATTTTTCATTCGTCCTTTTAGCGCGGTGATGATGTAAGCCCCGTTCGCAATAACAGCAAACACGCTGCAATAGACCAGCAAATCAAGTGCAATTAAAAATCCTAAGCCGTGGGCGGTATAATTCATGTTCCCGATGAAAACGATCAACGAACCCACAATTAAGGACAAAACTGCCGGTTTCCAGAGGTTTTTCCAGGTCTTCCGGCCTTTACTTTTCCGGTATCTCAGATATTGTATCGTTCCGGTACCCAAAGCAATCAATACCGCAATAAATACCATGACCTTGTTGTAATGAAATTTATTATCTATCGGAGGAGCCAGGTTAAGCCCAAACAATTTGTTCCATACGGGAGTAGATGTGCTGAAAGTTATAAATATAGCTCCCAGAAGCAGTATCAAAGCGCCAATAAACATCCAGAATTCCCGCGAATCAACGGCTTCCTCTTTTTTGACAACAGGAATGTACTTGTAATTGATAAAAAATAAAACAAAAGATACGATCAGAAAGGCAAACAGGAAAAACAATAATTGCCCGCTCATCCCCAATCCGGTAAAAGAATGTACGGAAGTTTCCCCCAAAATACCGCTTCGGGTAAGGAAAGTAGAATACAAAACAAGGACAAAGGCCAGGATAAACAGAAAAAAGGTGGTTCTCAACGACCGGCCGGTATGCTTAAAGACCAGCAACGTGTGTATCCCGCCTACCATCACCAGCCAGGGTACTAATACAGCATTTTCTACCGGATCCCAGGCCCAAAAACCGCCAAAAGAAAGGGTTTCATAAGCCCAGGCGCCGCCCATCATAATGCCGGTACCCAATACCATTGCGGAAAACAGTGCCCACGGTAACGCCGGCTTCACCCATTCCTTAAATTTACGCGACCACAATCCGGCAATTGCATAAGAAAAAGGAATAATAGTAGAGGCAAAACCACAAAATAAGACCGGCGGATGGATGGTCATCCAGTAATTTTGCAGTAAGGGATTGAGTCCTCTCCCATCGCTGATGAAACTGAGATAATTGGCGTTGGCAAATACCGGCATAGAGGGATTGGCTTCCCTAAACAAAATAAAGGGATCGCTCCCAATTTTAACCCCGAAAATATAAATCCCCAACAACATGGACCCCAGGCATACCTGTCCGAAAGAAACAACCGACATGACCTTGCTTTCCCATTTCCCGGCAGTAAACATCAAAACAGCCCCCAGGATACAATTCCAAAGGCTCCAAAGGAGAAAACTGCCCTCCTGCCCGTTCCAAACAGCAGCTATTAAGAACTTTACAGGAGATTCTTTGCTCGTGTACTCCCATACGTAGGAATATTCAAAATAGTGGTTAAAAATAATCCAACAGAGGGATAAAAAAGTGCCGAATACTGCCACCAACTGAACCAGAAAAGCCGATCGTCCAAGTTTGCGCCAGGATCGTTTCTGCTCCAGGTTCTTTGAGAATGCGGAAGATGCGAAAGCAATTACAGCCACTAAGGAAGCGACAAAAGACAGGATTACCATTAGATGGCCTATCTTTCCCGGGAGAAGGTGTTCTCCAATATATTGTATATCCATTTTTCTTATTACTTACTTTACAAGCTTGCCTGCGCCTGTATTTCCCTGGTCATTGTTTTTTCGTCAGGGGTGTATTTAGACGGACATTTCATAAGGATATGAGAGCATTGAAACACATTATCGGGCCCCATACTGCCAGTGAGTACAATTTGTTCCGACTTTTCAAAATCTGTCGGTTTAGAGCCCCTGTAAACCACTTTATTTATCGCACCACTCTTGTCTTTTATATAAAAACTAAAGTAGTTGGCATTTTCCCTCGGGTTATATACCATGGGTTTTTGCTTTTCCAGTACCCCAACTACATGAAACTCATCTCCTTTTTTACTAGCCGCGGAAGCAAAAGTTTCATAGGTACTGAAATCGCCTACCAGACTGATGATAACGGCCACTGCCACGGCGATAACAACAAGCAGGACAATATTGGATTTTTTCATCGGGAAAGGTTCTTTTAATTCATTGCACAAAGTTACAGTAAAAAACAGTACAGAAAAGTCTTATTTTGTAAAAGATGGATAAATGGCATAAAAAGTTGTAATCTTTTTTTATCTTTGTCCCGGAAACAAGCAGAACGCTAGGTTTCTCCTCGGGGTGCCTCACAGGCTGAGATCAAACCCGTTGAACCTGGACCGGATAATGCCGGTTAGGAAAGGTAAGCACTCCGACTGCCGACTCAGGCAGTTTTGGCAGGCGGAATTTTCACTTACCTGTTTTTGTAATATTAGTTTGTAATATTAAAAACAGTAAGCTCATGTTTAAAAGAGGTCTTTTTTTCATCACCCTTTTCTTTTTTTCATTTTTTCAGGTAAAAGATGTTTTTGCACAATTCTCTGTAGCGGGAAAAATTACAGATTCTGTCAGCGGACAGCCTGTGGTTTCGGCAAGTATCTCAATCAACGGGCCGGTACATGCAGGTACATTATCTCAAAAAGGGGGGCATTTCAGAATTGATAAATTACCCGAAGGAAAATACCGCCTCAGGATCAGTTATCTCGGCTATCAGGCTATAGAAAAGACGCTGAATCTTCACAAAAACCTGGATCGGCTCCACTTTGAATTAAAGGAGATTGGGTTGTTTATTACCCCTATAGAAGTTGCCGCTACCCGCGCCGGAGAAGATGCTCCTTTTACCAAGACCAATATTTCATCTAACGAAATCAGTCGGAAAAATCTGGGGCAGGATCTTCCCTATCTCCTCAAACAACAACCTGCATTAATAACCACTTCTGATGCAGGAGCCGGAACAGGCTATACCAGTCTCTGGATTCGCGGCAGCGATATGAACCGGATCAATGTCACTATTAATGGGATTCCTGTAAACGATGCAGAGTCACAAACTGCGCTCTTTGTTGATATCCCCGATATTGCATCCTCTACAAACAGCATCCAGATTCAGCGGGGAGTGGGTACCTCTACCAACGGCGCCGGCGCTTTTGGTGCAACCATCAATTTGAGTACCAATACCTTTCAACCTGATGCCTACGGAGATGTTTCTGCAAGTTACGGTTCTTTTAATACTCAAAAATACAGCGTAAAAGCCGGCAGCGGATTGCTCAATAATCATTTCACGATTGATACCCGATTGTCTTCGGTAACCTCCGATGGGTATATAGACCGGGCTTCTTCTGACCTGAAATCATTTTATTTTTCGGCTGCTTATTTTAATAAAAAGACCGCGCTGCGTTTCAATGTTTTTTCGGGCAAGGAAAAAACCTATCAGGCCTGGGATGGCGTTCCCGAAGACAGTCTTAAAGCTGGAAACAGAACTTACAATAGCCTTGGTCTAATGCCCAACGGAAAATATTATCAAGATCAGACAGATAATTATATGCAAACCTATTATCAGCTGTTTTGGAATCAGGAAATCAATAAAAATTGGAATTTCAATGTTGCCGGTTTCCTGACCCGGGGGAAAGGATATTATGAAGAATATAAAATAAACCAGCCCTATTCCGATTATGGACTGAAAAATCCGGTTATTGGAAAGGATACAATTTCAAACACCAACCTTATCCGGGATCGCTGGCTGGATAATTATTTTTATGGAAGTGTATTTTCTCTGAATTATAAAAACGACAAATTCAGTTCAACACTCGGTGGTGGATGGAATGCTTATGACGGAAAACACTATGGAAATATCATCTGGGCCGAACATGCTATCAGTAAAGATTATCAGTATTATTATAACACTGCTTATAAAAAGGATCTGAATATCTACTGGAAAGGACAAAAGAACATTACCGGAGGGCTGACCGCCTTTTTAGATTTACAATACAAGAGAGTAAAATATGATATCAATGGCTTTAGTAAACATCCTGATCTGATACAAAACAACCTGTATCATTTTTTCAACCCCAAGGCAGGGCTGAATTTGCAGTTAAATGCCCATAGCCGGTTTTACGCTTCTTATGCAGTGGCTCATAAAGCACCGAACCGGAAGGACTTTGAAATCAACACAGATCGTACGCCAAAGCCTGAAGTTTTATCCGACCTGGAACTCGGATACAATGTCCATGGCCCGGCTTATCAATTGCATGGCAATATTTATTACATGAGTTACAAAGATCAACTGGTACTTACCGGAAAAATAAACTATGAAGGAGTCTATACCCGTATTAACGTTCCGGAAAGCTACCGGATGGGGTTTGAAATAAATGGCAGTGTAAATTTTGCAAAGATATGGTCGGTAAATGCCAATTTCGCGTTGAGCAGAAACCGCATTAAAAACTTCACTGCCTTCTTCGATGATTATGACCAGGGTGGGCAAAAAGCCATAGATTATAAAGAAACCCCTATTTCATTTTCTCCACCAGTTATTGCAGGAGGAACATTAACCGTCAACCCCTTCACCAATTTCACAGCAGCCCTTTCGGGAAAATATGTAAGTCGCCGTTACCTGGATAATACGGGGAGTAAAAACCGCAGCCTGGATTCCTACTTCATAAACGGGCTGGAATTTCATTACTCTTTAAAGCCGCAGGGCGTGAAAGCGATCCATTTTAACCTGCTGGTTGATAATCTTTTTAATGTGAAATATTCAAGCAATGGTTACACTTATGCCTACTGGGAGAATGGAAAAACTCAAACAGAGAACTGGTACTTCCCGCAAGCCGGTATCAATTTTTTGTTTGGAGTTGAGATCAAATTATGATTTTATTTCACCTCAACCTCAAATACTTTCTCCCGCTCCAAAAAGCCCTCCAGGTGATCTCCAATTTCAACGGGCCCGACGCCTGCCGGGGTTCCCGTATAAATCAGGTCGCCCGTATTGAGTGTAAAAAATTTTGATAGGTAAGCAACGATTGAATCAAAAGAAAAGCACATATCCCCGGAGCAGCCGGTTTGAACCTTTTTCCCATTCTTTACCAAATGAAAGTGAAGGTTTGAGGGCTCCTTTATCTTGTTCTTAGGGATTAGCGTTCCCAAAACGGCTGATTGATCGAAAGCTTTCGCAATTTCCCAGGGGTGCCCTGCCTTTTTAAGTTTGTTTTGCAGGTCGCGGGCGGTAAAATCAATGCCAAGCCCTATTTTATCATAATACCGGGAAGCATATTTTTCCCGGATATGCTTTCCATTTTTTGATATTTGTAAAACCAGCTCACATTCAAAATGCAGCTCGTTGGTAAACCCGGGGTAAAAAAACGGCTGTCCCTGTTGGAGAAGTGCATTTTTGGGTTTCATAAAAATAACCGGCTCGTCCGGCACTTCATTATGAAGTTCTTTTGCATGTGCTACATAATTTCTTCCCACACAAAATATTTTCATGAAAATCCTGCTTTACTGGCAAAAGTAATGGAAATTCCCTATTTTTGCCCCTCTTTAAAAAAACGCTGCAAAGTACGTGTTTTTAATAAAAAGGTCCCATGGCCGAGTGGCTAGGCAGAGGTCTGCAAAACCTTATACAGCGGTTCGAATCCGCTTGGGACCTCCAAAGAGGTTTGGAAAATCAAATTGCTGCAATCCTATTCTCTGTTATTTTTCTAATCCCCCTATTTATCCTTTTTCAGTTTATCCTTATACTCTTTTAATACGACAACAAAAACCTGGTAAACATACCCGCTGCTATCGCTATTCCAAAGCTAAACAACGTTCCTATGAGGATATATTCTGTTAGTTTCCGGTCTCTGGCTTCCTTCAAATCACCAAACCTGAAAATGGATTTGGCAGCCAATAAAAACCCTATGGCTTCCCAATGCCCGGACATCACAAAGAGGAAGATAAATAAACGCTCTAACACACCGATAATCATTCCCGCTTTTTTTAAAGACTGGTCGGCTTTGTCATCTATTTCTTTTGCCCATTGCCTCAGCAGCACTTTCATCATTACTCCCGCGACTATTGTGATAAAGACCAGCGCCGTCAATAAAAGCCAGAAGGCTTCCTTATCAAGAATGGGAAGGAGGCGCCAGCCGGGTTGAAACCAGATACAATAGAGGACAAGCAGGGCTGCTATGTGCAATACCTGGTCGATCCAAAACCAGGCAGACCTGTTCTTTTCCTTTTGCAGATACAGTTTTAAAACATCTATACCATAATGAATAACCATGACAGCAACGGCAAGCGGCCAATCATGGAGGTTCCACAAAAACAACAATACCAGCACCCCATGGATGAATACATGCCAATAGAGCTGGGGAGCACGTACTTTATTCGTTTCTTTCGCCTTCACCCAGGTGCCGGGCTGAAGTATAAAATCTCCAATCAGATGAGCCAGTATGAGTTTCACCAATATGATCATGCTGCCAGTAATTTTTCCAGTTTCTTACGGTACGCTTTCTCCACGTCCAGTATATCCTCTGCTCTTGCCCTCCCCCACCTGTCACTAACCGAATTTTGTTTGATTCCCAATTTTTTTCCAATTTCTTTTTGAGTGGCATCAGGGTCGTGTAAAACAACAGCCATTAATTCGGCAGAAGGCTTCGACCAACTGTCCATAATACCCCCTGCCAGCCTGAGATATCGATTTATTTCATCATCAAATTCTGGCCAGGAACTTTGAATGGCGAGATTAACCTTGTCTTTTTTTAAAGTTTCAAATTTTTCACCTGCATGGACAAAGGCCGGCCCATTGCTCTCTGAAATCCGTTTTCCCGAAAAAGTTTTCTTCCCAATGCCAATGGCCATTCTGACGTCTATAATTTCTATTTTTTTTATGAGCGCTTTTATTGCAAAGGCTTTGTGCAGGGCCTCTTCCGGTTTCTCAATTTCCAGTTGAAAAAAATCTCCCCGTACCAGTTCCCACTGTTGGGGAGTTTTCCCCCACTTTGTCAATAACTGCTTCAAAGGAGTGAGCCATTTCTCCGGTTCGCCGAGCTTTCGGGAAGCCACAATATCACCATTTATTACTGCAATCATAGGCCAAATATCGTTAGGATAAACGATAATACAAAATATCGCTTATATGGACGATAAAATATAATATCGCCCATATGGACGATAATTATAAAAACCGTTGCTTCCCAGCCGAAAGAAACAGCCTCAGGTACCCTGAACAAGGATTGTATCTGTGCGCACGGTATCACTAATGTGGCCGGCACGGTCTTTCAAATAAAGGTCAAAATAAACAGAGTCGGCTCCCCCTCCAAGTCCAGATCCGATATGGACATCTGTTGGCGTCAGAATTAACATAATATTTCCCTCCATATTTTGCTGAGCGGGAAAATCGGGCACCGAATAGGGGGCAAAAAGACCGGTGGAGTTACCGGGCGTGGTCAGGTTATACACTTGAAAATAAATAGAATCCTGGATGTCTCCTTCCCGGTCTCTAAAAGTGCAATTAATTACAATGGAATTAGAATCCGTCTGGTAAATACTTTGAAACTTAAGGTCCGGTGTAGAAGGGAAACTTCCTTTTTTCCCACAGGAAATAGTTATAAGGAAGATTCCGGATATAATGATAACAGGAACAATGTATCTTTTCATATTGAATATATTCATATAATAAGTAAAGCAATGGTCAACTTCTTCTATCCTTGTTAAAATCCTTAATTTTGCAAGGCTTCATGGCACTAAAATACAAATTTAATATTAAAAATGTTCTCTCCTTCTGAATTTACGGCATCTCTTTTTACTACTAACGCCAAATTTGACAATTTAGCGCTTTCCCTGTTTCATTTTCAATATGAAAATAACGATTTATACAGGGAGTATCTGCAAACATTCGGGAAAAAGCCCGAAGCTGTTCAGGATATTTCAAATATACCTTTTCTTCCGATTCTCTTTTTCAAGACTTATGAAGTCAAAACCGGGGATTATAACCCAGAGCTGACCTTCGAAAGCAGCGGCACCACCCAAACAACGCCCAGCAAAAGCTATGTAAAAACACCTGCCCTTTATGAGGAAAGTTTCAGAAACGCTTTCTCCCTTTTTTATGGAGACATCCACGAATATACCATCATCGGGTTGCTGCCTTCCTATTTGGAGCGGAAAAATTCATCCCTGATATATATGGTAAACGATATGATTCAGCAAAGTGGCCAAACAGAAAGCGGCTTTTATCTGGATGAACACGAGAAACTGTATCACACCCTGAAAAAACTAGAGGCCCGGGAGCAGAAAACTCTGCTGATTGGCGTTACCTTCGGACTGCTGGACTTTGCCGAGAAGTATCAGATGCAATTAAACCATACTCTCGTAATGGAAACCGGCGGCATGAAAGGCCGACGGGAAGAATGGACCCGGGAGGAGGTACACCGTTTCTTAAAGCAAAAACTCGGAGTAAAGAAAATCCATTCCGAGTATGGAATGACGGAGCTAATGAGTCAGGCCTATTCCAAAGGAGCGGGTTTGTTTCGCTGTCCGTCCTGGATGCGAATTATGCTACGGGACATGGAGGACCCCTTACAGGTATTACCCATCCCACAAGCAGGGGAAACAGCACAAGGGCTCATCAATATCATAGATTTGGTTAATATAGATACCTGCGCTTTCATTGCAACGGATGATATAGGCAAATTGCATGCGGATGGAAGTTTTGAGGTTCTCGGCAGGAGAGACAACAGTGATTTAAGAGGATGTAGCTTAATGGCAGCAACCGTATAAATCAAAGAAATAAATGCTATTTTTGCTTTCTGTTTTTTTAATCCTTAGACCCCACAAATACAATGAAAATCCTCTTATCTTTTTTACTGCTTCTAACCTTTGGATGCCAAGCACAATCTCAAAAGCAAACAACAGAGGGGGAAATGTCTTCTTCTATTGAAGTAGGCGCTGCCCGGATAGACCAATATCTTTCCCTGCTGAAAGGAAAAAGAGTGGCTATTCTGACCAACCAGACTGCGGTGATCGGTAAAAACAATACCCATCTGGTAGATACTTTGAAAAGCCTGGGAATCAATATTGTTAAAATATTTGGGCCTGAACATGGTTTCCGTGGAGACGCCAACGCCGGTGCAAAAGTTAAAAATTCTGTGGACCCTAAAACCGGTATCCCGATCATTTCTCTCTATGGTTCTCACAACAAACCCACGGCAAAAGAATTATCCGATGTAGATGTAATGCTCTATGACATCCAGGATGTGGGAACACGATTTTATACCTACATCAGTTCCATGCAACGATTTATGGAAGCGGCAGCAGAAAATCACAAGCCTTTTATTATTCTTGACCGACCCAATCCCAATGGATTTTATGTAGATGGTCCTGTATTGGAAAAAGACCAGGAATCCGGAGTGGGGATGCAACCCATTCCTATTGTTTATGGAATGACCATAGGAGAATACGCCAAGATGCTCATCGGAGAACACTGGCTGAATAATCCAGATGCAAAGCCTGATCTTAAAGTGATAAAATGTTTAAACTATACCCATGACAGTTTGTACAAGCTTCCTGAAAAGCCTTCTCCCAATCTTCCTAATATGGCTTCTGTTTATCTCTATCCTTCCCTATGTTTTTTTGAAGGAACCAAATGCAGTGTAGGACGTGGAACAGATCATCCTTTTCAATTATTCGGACACCCTGATTTTCCCGACAGTCTTTTTTCCTTTACCCCCAGGCCCATGCCGGGCGCTACTCATCCCAAGCTGGAAGGAGAAAAATGTTATGGCTACCTGGTGGCTACGGATGCGAAAACCGCATTAAAAAAGGAAAACCGTCAGGTGCAATTAAAGTGGGTAATAAAAGCCTACCAATTGTATCCGGACAAAGCCCAATTCTTTCGCTCCTATTTTAACCGGCTGGCGGGAACTTCTGATTTGATGAAGCAAATAAAAGCCGGTTGGAGCATAGATAAAATACGAGAAAGCTGGCAGCCCAAATTGAATCAGTTTAAACAAATAAGAAAAAAATATTTGCTTTACCCTGATTTTACAGCCAACTAAACTTTCCTGATTCAAACTTTTTGTTATGCGTATTATTTTCATGGGAACTCCCGAATTTGCAGTTCCCTCTTTATCCGCCCTTTTAGACCATGCTTATGAAGTGGTTGCAGTAATAACTGCTCCTGATAAACCTGCCGGGAGAGGATTAAAGCTACATGAAAGCGCCGTGAAAAAGTTTGCTGTCCAACAGGGAATACCGGTTCTGCAACCCGAAAAACTAAAAAACCCGGAATTCATAAAAAAACTGAAAGAATTTCAGGCCGACCTGCAGGTGGTAGTTGCCTTCAGGATGTTACCCCAAATCGTATGGGATATGCCTCCTTTGGGAACGATAAATCTGCATGCCTCTCTACTTCCTCAATACCGGGGCGCTGCGCCGATTAACCGGGCCATTATGAATGGAGAATTTGAAACCGGGGTCACCACTTTTAAATTGCAACATGAAATAGATACCGGCAATATAATAGACCAACAAAAAGTACCGATTGAGCCACACGGAACAGCGGGTGAATTGCATGACCAACTCATGGAAACCGGAGCCGGATTATTGGTAAAGACCGTTGAAAAAATACAAAAAGGCATCGCTACATTTATTCAACAACCTTCACAGCCAGACAGAGGTTTAAAATCTGCACCAAAGATATTTAAAGAAGACCGGGAAATACACTGGAATCAGGATGTAAACCATATTTACAACCAAATAAGAGGATTAAGCCCCTACCCCGCTGCCTGGACCCTGTTTAATGGACAACCGATGAAGATTTTCCGGGTAGAAAAAGACCTTTTCCCCCCGGAAGAAAAACCAGGAACGGCTACCACTGATCACAAAACTTTTCTATCCATAGCCTGCTATGGAGGCCACATTTCTCTGAAAGAAATTCAGCCTTCCGGAAAAAAGAAAATGAAAATTGAAGACTTTTTGAGGGGATTCCGGGA
>CAYRBD010000094.1:0-12454 GCA_964422465.1 uncultured Chitinophagaceae bacterium | reverse complement strand
TATACCTTTAAGGTAAAGAGAGAAAGACTCCACAATTTATTTCATTATAATATTGGAACACATGCTACCAGAAGGGTGCAGGAAGTCCCATTTATGACCTTTGGGGAAAAACTCCTTTTCTCTTTGTTGGCAGATACCCTGCATAAGACCATTTATCATTCTGAACTTCATTTACCGGCGGGGGAATGGAAAACGGTGGCTAATGTACCCATAGACAGTTTGTTTAAGAACATGATGTATCGCAGCGATAATTTTTATGCAGAGCAAACGGATGCGATGGTGTCTATGAGGTTATTTGGAGAAATTAAAACCTCAAGGGTGATTAGATATGTTCTGAAGCATGATTTGAATGATCTTCCGGACAAGCCGCATTGGGTAGATGGTTCCGGGCTTTCACGATACAATTTATTTTCTCCCGCAGATATGGTTACTGTTCTCAGGCATCTTTATGAGGACTATGGAACAGACCGGCTTAATGCACTCTTGCCTTCTGGAGGGAAAGGAACCCTGAGTAATTTGTATCTGGATATGCGGGAGGCTATCCATGCCAAAACGGGCTCTTTAAGCAATGATGTAACGCTTAGCGGTGTTCTTAAAACCCGAAAGGGACATACCTACTTTTTTAGTATTATGATCAACCACCTGCCTACTCCCTTAAACTTAGGAAGAAAAGCGATGGAGGATTTCCTGCGTGCAATTTGGGAAAAGTATTAATCAATTTGGTCTGTTAACTTATTTTTTAAGATTTTTAAGCATGTCATTGGTCATTGCTTCCAGATCGTATTGGTGTTTCCATCCCCAATCGCTTCGGGCCTGACTGTCATCTATACTGGCCGGCCAGGAGTTGGCTATTTCCTGCCTGTAGTCTGGTTCGTAGGAGATGGTGAAATCAGGAATGTGCTTTCTTATTTCTGCAGCTATTTCCTTTGGGGAGAAACTTAATGCTGATAGGTTATAAGAGGAATGTAATTTTATTTTGCCGGCATCCGCTTCCATTAGTTCAATTGTGGCACGAATGGCATCCGGCATGTACATCATGGGGAGATAGGTATTTTCTGCAATATAGCTGACATAAGCGCTTTCTTCCACGGCATCTTTATACATTTCTATGGCATAATCAGTTGTTCCCCCGCCCGGTGAAGATTTGTAACTGATCAGGCCGGGATAGCGAACACTTCTGACATCTACCTGATAATGTTTATGATAATATTCACACCAGCGTTCCCCGGCGTTTTTACTAATGCCATATACGGTGGAGGGCTCGATGATGGTGTGCTGCGGTGTATTTGTTTTAGGGGAGTTTACTCCGAAAACGGCGATGGAACTTGGCCAATAGACCTTTTGCAGGCTTTCTTCCTTTGCTACCTCAAGGACATGAAGCAGGCTTTGCATGTTAATGTGCCAGGCCAGTTCCGGATTTTTCTCGCCCGTGGCGGAGAGAATAGCGGCCATGTGGTAAACCTGGGTAATGTTATGCCGGATAATAAGCACGTGTAGCATTTCCTTATTCATTACGTCCAGAGTAACATACGGACCAGTGCCTCTTAGGAGGGGATGCTCGCTACGCAGGTCGGAAGCAATGACGTTTTCCGCGCCGTACATCTTGCGCAGGGTGAGTGTTAGTTCTACGCCTATCTGACCACAGGCGCCAATGATCAGTATTCTTTCTTTGCGACTCCTCATGGCTATCGTTGGGTTTTGAGGGCGCAAATATAGGATATTCCCCAGGTAAATCAATTTTTGGCTATTGCTATAATTATTCCATTCGTTCATGTACCTTTGCACCGCTTAGGCCCAATGAATATTTTTAAAAGTTAATATATACCGTAGTTTTTTATGTCCGAATTTTCGCGCAGACGCCGATGGATTCAGCTTCGCAACCAAATTAATGCGCCCCTGACGCTGAACCCATTTGTATTTACGAAGTCTTTTTTTACCTGGGTGTTTCTCGGGGTTTTAGGCGGTATAGTAACCGGACTTTATTGGCTTCTGATTGCCTTTTTAATGGAGTTTACACACAATTTCCTGGAAGGGTGGCAGGTTATTGCCATAATGGGCGGCGGCGGACTTTTAATTGGACTGATCATTTATTTTTGGGGAGACCCCGGAGAATTGGATATTGTCGTGAATAATGTCCGGTTCAACGGTGGACGGCTGGATACGCATAATAACCTTACCATGATCATTACCTCTGCACTGGGCATAGGAATTGGGAGCAATGCCGGACCAGAGGCGCCAATGGTACAGGTGAATGGTTCTATTGGTTCCTGGCTGGCTAAGCGACTTGGATTAAAAGGTAATGAACACCGCTCGATGAGTATCGCAGGGATGGCTATGGGATTTACGACTATGTTTGGATCCCCATTGGGAGGAAGTCTATTTGCATTGGAAATCATGCATCACAAGCATGTAACACAATATTACCGGGCGCTTATTCCTTCATTTGTTGCCGCGGGTACCGCTTATATTGTTTTTCAACTTATCACCGGATTAGGGATTACCCCGGTATGGAAATTACCCTTTGATTTTTATGTGGATAAAGGAGTTATCGATATTATATGGGCAATCGGATATGGGATTATCGGAGCTTTAGTGGGCTGGCTCATTATCTGGTCTTTCCGGTCGCTGGAGAAGACATTTAAAAAAGCACGGCTTCCTTTTTACATCCAGACTACTTTAAGCGGTATTATTTTGGGGATTCTGGGTTGGAAATTACCTATTACCCGTTATTTTTCTCATTTTGAAGTGGTTCAACTTCTACACGGATCCTGGACACTCTGGATACTGATTGCTATTATTTTAGTAAAAATATTTAGTATGACCCTCTGTGTTACCTCCGGATGGCGTGGAGGATTTATCGTTCCTATATTCTTTATTGGGGCTACCCTGGGGATGATCCTTTTTAAAATCTATCCCGAACAAAATCTGGGGCTGGCTATTGTTTGTTGCATGGCTGCAGTAAACGCCTGTGTTACCAGAACCCTTCTGAGTAGTATTTTATTGGTGGCTACTTTAACAGGCTATACCTTGATTGTCCCCATCCTTTTTGCCGGCGTTACCAGTTTTTTCCTTGCTCCCAAAGCACCGATGATTGCAGCGCAGGTAGGGAAAGAAAAAGAACTGTTATTTGAATAGTCCTTTCTCTAACCCTTTACATATCTTTTTTACAATCCCCGGTCCTTCATAAATAAATCCGGTATAGACCTGTACAAGGGAGGCGCCAGCTTTCAGTTTTTCTTTAGCGTCTTCGGCTGTGAAAATTCCGCCTGATGCTATAATAGGTATCGCGCCCTTTGTTTTTTTATGTAAGTAATGGATTACTTCTGTACTTCTTTCTTTCAGAGGGCTTCCGCTAAGTCCGCCGCTTCCAAAGGCCTTAACTTCGTCTGCGTCAGTCGTCAGGCCAGAGCGGCTTATGGTGGTATTTGTGGCAATCAAACCGCTGATTTGCGTTTTTTGGACAATATCCACAATGTCATCAAGCTGCTTGTTGGTTAAGTCGGGAGCAATTTTCAGCAGCAGGGGCTTGGGCTTTGATTGGGCATTATTTAGTTTTTGAAGCAGGGTTAGAAGTTCCTGTAAAGGATCTTTTTCCTGGAGGCTGCGCAATCCCGGGGTATTGGGAGAACTGACATTAACCACAAAATAATCTACCACGCTCTTTAAAGCCCAGAATGCTTTTTCGTAATCTTCAATCGCTTTTTCATTGGGAGTGGTTTTATTTTTACCAATGTTTCCACCAATAATTACTTTGCCTTTTCGTTTTTTTAATCTTTCGGCAGCCGCCTGGGCTCCCTCATTGTTGAAGCCCATCCTGTTGATCAACGCCTGGTCTTCCGGCAACCGGAATAATCGCGGTTTATCGTTACCCGGTTGTGATTTGGGCGTAACCGTTCCAATTTCTATGAAGCCAAACCCAAGGCATTCCAAAATGTCGGTATAACGGGCATCCTTATCAAAACCGGCTGCGAGACCTACCGGGTTGGGGAAAGTAATTCCCCATAATTCTTTTTCCAGGGAAGGGCGAGCGTAGCAAAAGCGTTTTCTTAGAATCTGTTTACCAGCCGGTAATTTTGTAATTGTTTTCAGCAACCGCATGGTGAGATGATGAGCCTCTTCAGCAGGCCATAAGAAAAGAACCTTTTTGATCAGGGCGTACATTTATAAAAACCTAATTTGGCCTATAATAGAAATAACTTATTTTAAAGCTGCGAGGGCTTTTTTAATCCGATCCAGGGCTACTTTAATATTTTCAACAGAAGCAGCATAAGACATCCGGATACAATCAGGTTCTCCAAAAGCAGTGCCTGTTACGGTAGCCACCAATCCCTCTTGAAGCAGGTACATGGACAGATCATCTGCATTATTGATCTTTCCTCCTTCGTAGCTTTTACCAAAATAGGCGCTCACGTCAGGGAATATGTAAAAGGCGCCCTGAGGATCATGAACTTTGATGTCTGGTATTTGACGAATAGCGTCCAGGATAAAAGTTCTCCTTTTACGAAATTGTTCAACCATGTCTTTGGTGGCCTGTGTGTCCGATTCGAGTGCGTAAATAGCCGCCCTTTGGGTGATGGAGCAGGTGCCGGAAGTGAACTGGCCCTGAATTTTTCCAATGGCCTTGGCCAGGGGCAGGGGAGCTGCAATATATCCCAGTCGCCAGCCGGTCATGGCATAACCTTTACTTAATCCATTTACCAAAATAACCTGGTCTTTTATGGAATCAAACTGAGCAATACTTTCATGCTTGCCGGTGTAATTGATGTACTCGTAAATTTCGTCCGATATAATCCAGATATTCGGATGCTTTTCGAAAACGTCCTTTAATCCTGCCAGTTCTGCTTTGGTATAAACGGAACCGGAAGGATTGCAGGGAGATGAAAACATGAATAATTTGGTCTTGGGAGTGATTGCTGCTTCCAATTGTTCCGGCGTAATTTTATAGTCATTCTCTGCTTTCCCTTTTATGGTTACCACCTTTCCCTGGACAAATTTTACCTGTTCGGAATAAGTAACCCAATAGGGCGTAGGAATGAGGACTTCATCGCCCGGGTTTACTGTACACATGATCGCGTTGATCAGGCTGTGCTTTGCGCCGGTAGAGGTGACAATCTGAGCAGGATCATAATCCAGCCCGTTGTCCCTTTTTAATTTTTTACTGATGGCTTCCAGCAACTCCTTGTATCCGGGAACAGGCGTATAATGGGTATAACCGTCATCTATTGCTTTTTTGGCAGCTTCCCGTATGTGGTCAGGTGTATCAAAGTCCGGTTCTCCCAGGCTAAGGCTTATGACATCCTTCCCTTCAGCTTTTAGTTCCCTTGCGAGACGAGACATGAGCAGGGTTTGGGATTCTGCAATGCGATTGACGCGTTCGGCTAATTCCATAATAATTCTTTTGGGTTGCAAAAATACCCGAATATTTACTTATTACAAAGGCAATTCTGTAGAGATGTTTTAATGCCTTAACTTTGCACCCTTATTTTGAATTATGGGTCAGACTGCAACTACAGAAAAGCAAATTTCAGGAAAGAACAATCTTCAAAAAGAGGTTAATAAAAGACGTACTTTTGCTGTGATTTCTCACCCTGATGCAGGAAAGACGACACTCACCGAAAAACTCCTCTTATTTGGCGGCGCTATTCAGACCGCAGGCGCTGTAAAGTCTAATAAGATAAAAAAAAGCGCTACTTCCGATTTTATGGAAATAGAGCGGCAGCGTGGTATTTCGGTAGCCACTTCTGTGATGAGTTTTGAGTATGAAAATACCCTCATCAATCTGTTGGATACCCCCGGACATAAAGATTTTGCAGAAGATACCTTTCGCACTCTTACTGCAGTAGATAGTGTGGTGTTGGTAATAGATAACATGAGAGGAGTGGAGGAACAAACGGCCCGCCTTATGGAAGTTTGCCGGATGCGGGATACGCCCGTGATGATTTTTATTAACAAAATGGACCGGGACGGCCAATATCCATTTGATTTATTGGATGAGCTGGAGGAAAAGCTAAGTATTCAACTGCGTCCTTTGACCTGGCCGGTGAACATGGGCAAGGATTTTAAGGGGGTTTATAATTTGTTTACAAAGACCTATATTTCTTTTGACCCTGCCAAAAAAGTGACCGAGCAGGAAGAAGTTCTCCTTACTGATTTTAGTGATGAGAATTTGAAAAATTTCTTTGATGAAGGAGATGCAGCACAATTGAAGGAAGAGGTTGAACTCATTGAGGGGGTGTATGATCCGTTGGATCGCGAGGCTTATTTGTCCGGTAAACTGGCGCCGGTATTTTTTGGGAGCGCCCTGCACAATTTTGGAGTGAAAGAACTGTTGGATATCTTTATTCAGCTGGCTCCTCATCCGCAGGGAAGAGAGACCAGCACCCGGTGGGTGGATGCTCTGGAAGATAAGTTTAGTGGATTTGTATTTAAGATCCATGCCAATCTGGATCCGCGTCACCGCGATCGCCTGGCCTTTTTGCGGGTGTGCTCGGGACACTTTGAACGCAACACCTTTTATCATCATGTGCGACTAAATAAGAAATTACGCTTTAGCAACCCTTATACCTTCCTGGCCAGGGAAAAGAATGTGCTGGATGATGCCTATCCGGGAGATGTTGTAGGGCTTTTTGATACAGGAAACTTTAAAATAGGAGATACCCTGACCGAGGGAGAAGATTTTTATTTCACAGGGATACCAAGTTTCTCTCCCGAGCTATTTAAAGAGTTGATCAATAAAGATCCGATGAAAACCAAGCAACTTGAAAAGGGTATCCGGCAATTAACAGATGAAGGGGTGGCCCAATTGTTTACCCAGCATGGAGGCAACCGTAAAATTATTGGCTGTGTGGGAGAGTTGCAGTTTGAAGTGATCCAATACCGGCTGTTACAGGAATATGGCGCCTCCTGTCAATTTAATCCCCTTCCGTATTATAAAGCCTGCTGGATAACAGGAGAAAAAGAGGCGGTTGATGAATTTATCCGTTTTAAACAGGCCAATATCGTTGAGGATAAAGATGATCACCTGGTCTATCTGGCTCAATCCGAATGGTTCCTCAATACCGAAAAGCAGAACCATCCCGAGATTACCTTCCATGAGACATCGGAAATTCATAAATAGAGGGATTTACACAATTGCATAAGTAATAAAAATTGGTGTTTTTTTCTGTACCTTGCGAAGGTGTTACCCCTCTTGTTATCATTGCTACCGTAGGTATTTACGTATTATAATCTATTTTTTTAATTTAAAATTGATGAATATGCATGAAAACAAGCGGGCTGTTCTTATCGGTATGGCGCTTCTGTTGTTGGTGTCCACGCTTTCTGCACAATCGGTTCAAACTTCAGTAGTTAAAGAAAAAGATAATTCAGAGATTTTTTCACTATCTAATAATAAGGTGATCCAGAAAGTCTGGATCAGAAATGAAAAACTGAAAGGAGACCAATTAATTGGTCAAAGGGGATGGTTAGAAGACCATCATAATCTCCATCAGTCTGGGGTTTATACCGATGGTAATTTTGCTTTAAAAATGATGTGGACAGCCTGGTCTGCTCCGGGAAGGCAGGTAAATGCAAACAATCAAATAACTTTTGATAAATCAGATTTTAAATATCAGTCTTACGATTTTAAGAAAATTGAGGGAGGAGGAGCTGTACTTCAATTGTATTTTGTTCCTTTCAAACATTCTAATACCACACAATTACGGATCACTTATCAACTGTTACCGGATAAATTTTACGCCCGTCGCCGTATCGCCGTTCGGGATACTGTAAAGGAATCCAATTGGCTGGATGCCTTTATTTCTCGTAACGGTAGCGTATATTCCGGTAGAAATTCAGAAAATGCTATAATTAAAAAAGGCGCTTTTGGTCAGCCGGCAGCTTTTACCTTTAATCATGGAGGCGCCTTTTTTGGTATTGAATATCCGGCTGCAACCACGACCCTCAATGGCCGGGAGAAAAAGGATATTCATCTAAGGTGCAGAGAGATTATTGGTACGGTAGTGAAAGATCAGTGGATACCCAGTAAGTGGGTCGTAGAGGGCCTGGCGCCGGATCATTATGTAAAAAGCTGGTTTTTCAAATACCTTCCTGACATTCGTTATACTAAAAATGAACCGTATGCCCTTTACAACAGTTGGTATGATCTGCGCTCGCCGGCCTTTAAAGAGGTGGCAAAGAATCACATCATGGATGAAAAGAATATTATGACCATTATTAACCAGTTTAAAAAGAATATGATTGAACCTTATGGTATCCATTTGGATGCTTTTGTGTTGGACGATGGTTGGGACGTTCATAAAAGCGATTGGAAGCTGGATAACAAAACTTTTCCACATGGGTTGAAGCCTATTTCAAATGCATTGAAAAAACTGGGAACCACACTGGGCATCTGGTATGGACCAACGGGCGGCTATTCTTTTCGCATGGACCGAATTAATTGGATGCGGAATCATGGATATGAAATAATCGGACACGGACAAAACTCGATGCTGTGCCTGGGAGGCAAAAAATACAGCGCTTTGTTTCAAAAAAGGACCACCGATATGGTAAAAAATGGAGGGGTAGGCTATTTTAAATGGGATGGTTTGCAGTTTTCCTGCAGTAATCCGGTACATGGCCATCCGATAGGTGTTTATTCCCGCAGGGCCATATTAGATTCTCTTATAGCCAAGGCTAAGGCAGTGAGGGCCGTTAATCCCGATACTTATCTGAATATTACCTCCGGTACCTGGTTAAGCCCCTGGTGGATGGAGTTTGCTAATCAGATATGGATGCAGGGAGGAGATTTTGGATTTGCCGATATCCCATCTTATAGCCAGCGCGATGCTTCTATGACTTATAAAGACCTGGTGCTGTACAATGATTTTCATAATCTGAACGAATGGTTCCCCATCTCAAATCTGATGACTCATGGTATTATTAAAGGCAGGCTGAACGAAATTGGTGGGAAAGATGATCCACTGAGTAAGTTTACCGATGATGCCATGTTTTATTTTGGTCGCGGGGTTACTATGTATGAATTGTATGTTTCCCCTGATTTGTTGGATGCCGGAGAATGGAATGCTTTGAGTAAATCTCTGAAATGGGCAGAAGGCCGTTTCCCGGTTATTGATAACAACATGTTTATGATTGGAGGTGATCCTACAAAAGGAGAGACCTATGGTTATGTTCATTATAAGGGAACCAATGGTGTTATAGCGCTTCGGAACCCACAGATGAAGAAACAACAGATTGAAGTGAAACTGGACCCGGCTTATGGACTGAATTCCGAAGCCCGTTCTCTTGTTTTGGAAAGAGTGTATCCGAATCATTGGATTTCTCCCGATCTATATTCTGCCGGAGCGCGTATTTATATTCCGCTGGAAGGTTATGAATCTGCTATTTATGAAGTAATTCCTTTGGACTCCATACAACGTCCCTTACTGGCCGGGGTGACTTTTAATGAAGAAAATCAGGGAGGCGATACCTACCAGATGAAGATACTAAAAGCTGGAAAACAGGTTAAGTTTTTAAATCCGGAAAAAGTAAAAACTGTTAAGGTAAATAGTGTAAAAACGGCCCCCCTGAAAATGAACATACCGGAAATAGCCAGTATCGCAATATCAAAGCCTGACTTGCAGTTTAATGGGAATACCGTGACAGCCAAAATGCAATTTGATTCGAATACCAGACTGCCACGTTTTGTGGTGTTTCTGCGACCGGATAGTGTTTTCCGTGGGAGGGAGTTCCCTTCCGGGACGCTTTTTGTTGACGGGAAGGCGGTAAAAGCTACTACAATGCATCAAAAAGGAGCTTGGGCTGTGTATTCTTATCCACTAAAGAAAGAGATTCCGGGATCTCATACTTTTAAATTTGAATTGCAACCGAATACGGGAGTTTCCGATTGGAAAGGACGGTCGGAAGTATGGTTCCTTGACCAGGAAAAGGTTAATCCGGTGACCTTATCGGTTACGGCTAATAACGACTTTAAAGAAAAACCCATGCCTCCAAGTCCCTATGAGAAAAATGCGATCGCCCGGCAGGTGAAGTTGGGGGAGGGAAGTCTGGTAGTGCAGGAGTAATTTCCGGCAGGGGATAAATTAGTTTTTTAAAAAAGGAAGTGAAATTTTGCGCACCCTCCTTAAGGGAGAGGTATAGGGAATATTTTTATTACAGGCCGGGCATTAATCTTCGAGACGACTTATTTCAGTCCTTATTTCATCAATTACATCAGGATTCATAATCACTTTTAGGGCGGCTATCTTTTTCATCGAGGTGTTTCTTTTTAAGCTTTCAGGTAAGGTTTTGGCAACTTGATGCAGGTAGGGCTGTTTATCTTTGCCGTTCTATGGAAGCCGATATTTTAAATATACAAATTTATGTTCAATCAAAGTCGTTTCTGGCCATTGTGACAGACTTTTGGGTGTAGTTATTTTTTATCCAAGCTCTTTAAAAATTCGTCTGCAGTCATAACAGGCAAAAGCGATATTTTAAAATCCTTCCCATTCCTTGTTATTATTATTTCTCAATCTGATTCCGTTGCACTAAAATATTGCAGAGCATCTTCAAAATCCTTTATTTGTTTATGTCCGAAGAACAATAAATTTCTCCTTTCAATGACGCATGACTAATTGAGTGTTCTAATAATTCATGGAAACTATATCATCTAAAAATTACGTTCGATATATGCGTATCATCCAGCAATAAAGTAGTTAGCTTTTTTCCTTTGGGTAATATTTCCGACAATGAAGTTACGTTCAATTTTTATAAAGTGCGAAAAAAGAATCTAAAATGAATCATCTCGCAGGCTTTTTCACCAACCCATGATCCCTCCCAACGGCAAGCTGACGATATAAGCCTCCTTCTTCTTAATCAGCCCATGAAATTAAAATATTAATATACCAATTGTACCAACTGATGAATATAATGGATCAATCCGTTCGGGAAAATACCAAACCACAGCAGCAGAACAAACAATACAGCCAGGGCAATGCCGGATGGAATGGATTTGCTGCCGATGCTGATTCGGTAAGTCTGTTCCTTCCGGGAGAACATAACGACAACCACCCGGAGATAATAAAACAGCCCAATGCTGCTGGAGGTAATCAGGACAATGACCAGCAACCACAGGCCGGAGCCTACTCCTGAGAGCAGCAGGTAGAACTTACCGATAAATCCTGCTGTCAGCGGGATACCGGCGAGAGAAAGCAGTACAGCCGTGAACAGGACGGAGAGCCACGGCTTTTGCCAGTATAGCCCGCGGTAGTCTTCCAGGTCGAAAGCATCCTTGTCTTTACCGGACAGATAGCTGACAATTCCAAAGGCAGCCAGCATGCTGATAAAATACGTTACCAGGTAAAATATTGCAGCCCGTACTCCCGCCTGGCTTGCTGCCAGTAGCGCCACGATCAGGTAACCCAGATGCCCGATTGAGGAATAAGCCAGCAATCTTTTGATGTTATGTTGCCGCAAAGCGAGCCAGTTCCCGATGAGCATGGAGGCAATGGCAATAACGGCAAAAATGATCCACACCGCATTGTGTGCTGTGCCGTTTACCTCCAGGAACAGGCGAAGCAAAAAGGCATAAACGCTGCCCTTAGAGACGGTGGCTACAAAAGCTGAGGTAGGCGCAGGAGCCCCTGCATATATATCGGGCGTCCACAGATGGAACGGTACCAGCGCTAACTTAAATCCGAGGCCTGCAATGATTAATGCAATGCCGGCTACAAATAACATATTGACAGAAGCCCCTCCCTGAAGGGCGGAAGCAATACCTCCCAGTTCCAATTGGCCGGTTTGGGCATATACCAACGCAATTCCAAACAGCATAATTCCTGCAGAAGCAGCAGCCAGGACAAGGTATTTAATACCGGCTTCTATACCCGAACTTTTGTTTTTCAAATAGGCGATCAGTGCATACAATGAAACACTCAGCACCTCCAGTGAAAGAAAGAAAGAAATAAAATTGTCGCTGATTACCATCGTAATAGCTCCCAGTGTGGAAAGGAGCAGCAAGACATAATATTCCTCCTTCTGGAGGTCTCTGCCTTTGAAGTATGGATAAGAGATGAGGGTAATGAAAAAAACAGCAGCCAGAATTAATCCGGTAAAAAAGACACCGAGCCCATCCACCACGAACAAAGAAGTAACTTTTGTACTTCCAGCCGGAATGCAGGACAAAGAGGCGAAGGAAAGAACCAATGCAATCAGGGAAAGTACCTGAACAAAAGTATGGTTTCTTTTCACGGCTATAGAAAGCATAACCACTATGGCCGCTACCACCAAAATAATTTGAGGAAGTAACAGGTGCAATTCTTCAAATTTGATCATTTTGCACCTCCTTTTGTTTTAGGGTGATGGGTTGGACATTCATTTCGTGCTCGTTTGAGAAGTTCCTGTTCATTTTCTGTTCTAATTGGTCAACCACGGGTTGTACGGTATTAATCACTTTTTGCGGGAAAAAGCCCAGCCAGAA
>CAYRBD010000093.1:0-12477 GCA_964422465.1 uncultured Chitinophagaceae bacterium | reverse complement strand
TATACCCGGTTGCTGGGAGAACTGGCCAGACTTTCTGACAAGGGAATAGGCCTTTCTATTTTCACAGGAAACCATGACATGTGGATGGACGGTTATTTTGAAGAAGAACTCCACATTCCCGTTTATACGCATCCCCATATATTTGAAATAGAGAACAAAATCTTTTATATTGGTCATGGCGATGGGCTGGGTCCCGGAGACAAGGGATATAAGCGATTAAAAAAGTTTCTGAGCAGCAAAAATACCCGGCGTTTTTTTGCAGCACTCCCTCCGAGATGGGGCATTTCGATTGCAGATCGGTTCAGCAAAAAAAGCAGGATGTTCACCGAACAACAGGTCTTTTTGGGAGAAGATAAAGAATGGCTCATTCAATATGCCAAAGACACCCTCAAAACAACAGAGGTAGATTATTTCGTTTTTGGACACCGGCATCTCCCCATGGACTTTCCTTTGCCCAAAAACAGTCGGTTAATCAATCTTGGAGACTGGTTAAATCACTTTACCTACGCGGTTTTTGACGGAGAAAACATGGCTTTAAAGAAGTATGGAGAATAATCAAATACAGGAAATTGCGCTTCAGACTTTAAAAAAATACTGGGGATATCCTGGATTCCGGCCTCTTCAGCAAGAGGTTATTGAATCAGTTTTAACAGGCCGGGATACCCTGGCGCTTATGCCCACGGGCGGCGGAAAATCGCTGTGCTTTCAAATACCTGCTCTTTGCATGGAAGGGCTTTGTCTGGTGGTTACGCCACTGATTTCTCTTATGAAAGACCAGGTTGCTCATTTGAAGAAAAAAGGAATTCCGGCCTTGGCGGTTCACTCTGGAATGACCTTCAAAGAGGTAGAAAGAACCTTTCAAAATGCATTGTATGGCCCTTATAAATTCCTCTATCTTTCTCCCGAACGCCTGCAATCCGAATTATTTCTGGATTATTTACAAGACCTGGCCATCAGCCTCATTACCGTAGATGAGGCACATTGCATCTCTCAATGGGGGTACGACTTTCGCCCCGCTTATTTAAAAATAGGAGAATTAAGGGGCCATCTTCCGAAAATTCCCATCCTGGCGATAACGGCAACGGCTACGCAAAGGGTAAAAGCCGATATCCGGGAGAAACTCCTTTTCAGGAATGAAAATGTACTGGTTAAAAGTTTTTTCCGGGAAAACCTGTCTTACTCCGTATTTCAGGAAGCCAACAAACCACAAAAGGTGGAGGATATCCTGTCTAAAGTTCCCGGCAGCAGCATTGTCTTCTGCCGCAGCCGCAGGCGCACCCAGAAAGTTGCGGGGCAACTTACCGAAGCCGGGGTTTCTGCTGATTATTATCATGCAGGGCTTACTTCTGCCTTGCGCAATCAAAAGCAGGAAGACTGGGTCAGAGGAAAAACACGAGTCATTGTTTGTACAAATGCTTTTGGAATGGGTATAGATAAACCCGATGTACGGACAGTTATTCATTACGACATTCCCGAAAGCCCGGAGGCCTATTATCAACAAGCCGGGCGCGCCGGCAGAGACGGGCAACGTGCTTATGCGATTCTGCTTTATAATGAAAATGAGTTGCAGATTTTACAACAAAGTGTAGCGCTTCAATTTCCTCCTTTCAATAAAATAAAAGAAATATACCGGGGCCTGGTGAGTTACCTCAGGCTTCCTGCCGGAAGTGGAGAAGGGCAATATTTTGACTTTGATTTAAAAGATTTTAGTGAAAAATTCAATCAGCATATCCTGCAGGTAAGCGCAGTATTGAAATTATTAGAACAGGAAAATATCCTGACTTTTACAGAAAGCGTTTTTCTTCCCCCGCGAATCAGTTTCACGGTATCAAAAGGAGAACTGTATGCATTCGAAAATGAAAAACCCAAGCTCACGCCAATGATCAAATGCCTGCTCCGCACCTATGAGGGAATTTTCAGCGACTATGTTTCTGTAAATGAAAAGCAGGCAGGTCGTCTTTTAAAGTTACCTTATAAAGAGGTGGTGAATCAATGGGGGCAACTGCAGCAATATGGCATCCTGCATTATGTTCCTCAAAAAGACCGGCCGCAAATCTATTTTGCAGAAAACCGGGTAGCCGTTGATCAACTCCGACTCAATTTTAAAAGGATCAATCTCCGAAAGGCTGCCTATGAAAGTCGTATTCAGGCCATTATTCAATATGCAAAAGAAGAAAATGTTTGCAGAAGCCGGATGTTGCTGGCCTATTTTAATGAAAAAAACAGTCCGGCCTGTGGTATTTGTGATGTCTGTATCCGAAAGAAAAAAATTTCCGGGAAAACCTATCGCCCGGAAAAAATGTATCCACGGCTAAAAAATGAAATCACAGAAAAGGAATCCACGGTCGAAGAACTTATGGCCCCCTACGCTTCCTCCGAAAAAGAATTTGTCCTTCAGGCGCTCCGGAAACTATTGGATGAAGAACAGATAAAAATTGACGAACATCAAAAGTTACGATGGATTGGAGGTAAATGAATTAGGCATCAGATAAGCTACCTTAAATGTACCTAAAGCCCATATGCTTTGTTATCCTCTTTTACAGTTGACTAAAGTCAACTGCAATAAATATCAAGCGACTTTAATACCTCATTCTATTAACGAAATATTTATACATTTGCTCTAAGAAGCACTCTTGTGCACCCCCCATCAACGGGTAAAACAGAAAACCTGCTCCTTATGATTAGAAGATTTATTCAACTGGAATGGAAATCCTTTCTCAGGGCCGCCTCTTTCAAAGTCAACATGACATTTAAGATTATCGGGGGTGTAGTAGCCCTGTTTTATGCCTTGATGATCCTGTCTCTGGGGATTTCAGCTTTCTACAGTATAAAAAAAGAAGGGCTGGAACCGCTGGCAACCATTAACCGGTACCTGATCTATTGGTGGATATTTGATTTGATCATTCGCTATGTTTTTCAAAAAAACCCGGTTATGTGGGTCAGGCCTCTTTTAAGCCAGCCTATAAAGAAGACGACCCTCACTCATTATTTATTGGGAAAATCCGCCTTTTCTTTCTTTAACTTTTATCCGCTGTTCTTTTTTATTCCTTTTTCTATTGCGCTGTTAATAAATGGATACAGTATTGTCGGTGTGATTTGCTGGCATCTGGCTTTCGTGGGAATTACCTATTTCAACAATTACCTGAACCTGATGGTCAACAACAAAAATGGTGTTTTTATCGGTTTAGCGATTGTACTGGCTGCTCTGATTGGCCTGCAATATTATCATTATCTGGACATCACCCTTTATACCGGACCGGTCTTCCAGAGCTTCTACAATACCCCCTGGACGATAGCTTTCATCTGGCTGGCCCTGGTGGTAATCTACAAATTCTGCTATCAATATTTCTATAAATCCCTTTATCTTGATGATGCAGTCCAAAAAAAGAGCCGTTCCACCCGCGCAACGGAGTTTGCCTGGCTCAACCGTTACGGCCTGATGGGCACCTTTATGAAAAACGATTTGAAACTTATTCTCCGAAACAAGCGTTCCAGAAACACCTTGTTTTCCAGCCTCGTATTTTTATTTTACGGGCTGATCTTTTTTACCAATCCGACTTATAAAGATTCTGAAGCCATGATCGTTTTTGCCAGTATTTTCACCTCCGGCGGATTTCTCTTTAATTTTGGCGGCCTGGTACCCAGCTGGGACAGCGCTTACTACCCGCTTATGATGAGTCAAAACATTAAATATCAGGAATACCTGGCTTCCAAATGGTGGCTCATGGTAGTGGCTACTCTCCTTTCAATGATGCTTTCTGTTTTTTATCTTTTCATAGGAAGCCGATATTATCTTGCCATTCTCGCCGGAGGTATTTACAATATCGGGATCAATGCACATGTTACTTTATTAAGCGGCGCTTATGTTAAAACTCCTATTGACCTGGAAGTTTCAAAAAAGCCTTTCGGCAACAAAAAGGCGATCAATATAAGAAGCATATTGCTATCGCTGCCCAAGTTCCTGCTGCCGATTCTCATCTTTTATATTTTCTACGGACTGTTTAATGAAACCATAGGTTTCTTCTCAATAGCCATCGTGGGGTTGTTGGGGCTGGCATTCAGAAACAAAGTATTCCGGCAGATAGAACGTATTTATAAAAAAGAAAAATATTCAACCCTGCAAGCCTACAAACAACAATAATTATGCTACAAGCTTCTAATCTTCAAAAAATTTATGGTGAAAAATGTGTATTGGATATACCAGAGTTAACCATTCCGGATGGCGAATGTTTTGGATTGGTGGGAAACAACGGAGCCGGGAAAACCACCTTTTTCAGCTTGCTATTGGACCTGATCTCTCCCAGTTCCGGACAAGTTATCAACAACAACATTGTCGTCAACAAGAGTGAAGAATGGAAGCCGTTTACCAGCGCATTTTTAGATGAATCTTTCCTGATAGGATATCTTACTCCGGAAGAATATTTTTATTTTATCGGCGAATTGCGTGGACAGAATAAGGCAGATGTAGAAACCTTTCTCTCTCCCTTTCTTTCTTTTTTTGATGATGAAATTCTGAAACAGAAAAAATACATCCGGGACTTATCCAGGGGAAACCAAAAGAAAGTCGGGATCGTGGGTGCTCTGATTGGAGACCCTGAAGTAGTCATACTGGACGAGCCCTTTGCTAACCTGGACCCGACCACTCAATTTCGCCTGAAAGCTATTTTCAAAAAAATAACAGCCACGGGGAAACAGACCTTTCTAATTTCCAGCCATGACCTGATGCATACTACTGAAGTCTGCAACCGTATTGTAGCTCTACACAAAGGGAAAGTAGAAAAAGACCTCTATACAAACCCGGAAACGCTCAGAGAATTAGAAACCTTTTTCTCAGCAGTTCCGGAAGATTCCGCCGGTTCATTTTAAACCCATATCCCTCACCTCTATTTTAAACTACTAATTTAGTATTAGTTGAAAGGAGGTACCCTCTCCTTCCCGGGTATGCACCCGGATAACGCCGCCATGTAATATCATGATTTGTTTACAAAGGCTCAACCCGATGCCATTTCCATTTTTCCTGGTACTAAAAAAGGGAATAAATATTTTATCTGACAATTCTTCCGTTATGCCGCTTCCATTATCTGTAACTGCAATAAAAGGCTTGTTATTTTCATAACCCGCCGACAGGGTAATGACCGGTTTTAATTGATCTTTAACCGCTTCCACCGCATTTAATATTAAGTTGATCAGCACCTGTTCCATAAGACTTTGGTCAGCCTCCATCCGGATATCTGTTTCCTGTAACACGATCTCCAGTTCAATATTTTTTTGTTGTAAAGTAGGTTCCATCAGCAGATAAATGTTTTCAAACAAGTCTCTAACTAAAATATCCGTTTTATTGAGTCGGGATATTCTACTCAGATTCCGGTAGGTATCTGCAAATTTGGTTAGCCCTTCGCTCCTTCGTTTAATGGTATCCATCCCCAACTTCAGATCTTCGTACAGGTTGTCGCCTTTCTGCTGTAATCTTTTCTTCAATGTATCAGCCAGCGAAGCAATAGGCGCCACGGAATTCATGATTTCATGGGTCATTACACTCAATAGCTTTTGCCAGGCCATTGCTTCTGTTTCATCCAGGGCCTCACTCACATTGTGAAAAGCCACCAGCTTGTATATGCTCCCATCTGTTTGAAATACTGATACATTCAGAAGGGCTTTGATGCTGCTATCGTTCTTTTTCAGCGTAATAACCCGGCTTTCTCCCGTTTTCAGTTCTTTTAAAAGAACCAGAAGCACCTGATGGTGTTTTTCCAGTCGTTGTATATTTTTTAAATAGGGAATATCCAGCAACTGTTTCAAAGCCTCATTCATCCACATCGTTTTTCCACTGTCTATTTCAAAAGAAAGAATACCGGTATCCATCAATTCCAGCATCTGTTGAAGATACTGATATTGAATTTCTTTCTCACGGCTTATGTGTTTAAAAGTTTTATTGATCTTATTAAATCCCTGTCGCAAGGGCTGTAATGCCATAGGAGATTTTTGTATCGCATACTGCCTGGTAAAATCCCGGTAATGCAACGCTTCTAAGAATTCGGCTACCTCACGATTGATGCGATTGGTATAATGGATAAAATAACTTACCGCCCAAACTAAAAAAGGCAGGACGAACAAAGCAAATCCCCAATGTTTCTTCAATAAAAAATAGGAGAGCGCTAAAAGGGTCAGAAACAAAAACAGCACCCTTAAAAGCACATAAAAGACGTGTTTCTTTTTATCAAATGTCATATTTGTTCATTCGACGATACAAAGCGGTTCGCGTGATCCCCAATTCGCGGGCAGCCCTTGTGATATTCCCTTTATTTTTTTCGATTACTCTCAAGATCGCATTACGCTCAATAGCCTGTAAATTGGTTTCTGCCGTATCCTTAGCTTTGAGGCTTCGGTCTTCTATTGGTGAAAAAATAATATCCTCTGCCTCCAAAGTATTTCCATCCAGCATGATGACTGCCCGCTCTATAATATATTGTAGCTCCCGGACATTACCCGGAAAAGCATAGTGTTCCAATTTATTTCTTGCTGTAGCTGAAAATCCGGGGGAATTTTTCATATATTTCTCCGAATAAACGCCTGCAAAATATTGAGCAAGCAACATAATGTCTTCGTTGCGCTCACGCAGGGGCGGCAAAATAATTTCAATCGTATTAATACGGTAGATCAGGTCTTTACGAAAACGATCTTCGTCAGACAACTCCGCAATTGGAAGGTTGGTGGCACATACCAGCCGGATATTGACGGGTATGGCTTCATGCGACCCCAGGGGCGTTACTTGTCTGTTCTGTAAAACAGTCAGTAACTTGGATTGCTGATAGAGCGATATATTTCCAATCTCATCCAAAAACAGCGTACCGCCATTAGCCACTTCAAACCGGCCCTTCCGGTCTTCCTTCGCATCAGTAAAAGCACCTTTTTTATAGCCAAACAATTCACTTTCAAACAGACCTTCGGTCAGTGCGCCCACATCTACTTTTACAAAAGACTTATCTGAATGGAAAGAGTGCTCATGAATAGCCCGGGCAATGAGGTCTTTCCCCGTGCCATTTTCCCCCAGTATCAAAATATTGGCATCGGTAGGCGCCACCTTCTTCACCTTTTGAAACACCTCCTGCATGGCTTGTGACTCGCCAAGCAGTTGCCGCCCGATAATTTTTTTTGTTTTATCCGGTTTCCCTGAACGGTCTTTCAAAGCCTCCCGGAGGGTCCCAAGCAACTTTTCATTGTTCCACGGCTTCACGATAAAATCTGTAGCCCCTTCCTTTAAAGAACGGATGGCTAAATCAATATCGCCATACGCCGTAACCAAGACCACGGGCAGTTCCGGGCGAACCGACCGGATTTTTTTTAGCCAAAACAAACCTTCATTGCCGGTATTGACCGCACTGCTGAAATTCATATCCAACAGCAGCGCATCTATTTTTTGCTCCCGCAACAGGGCTAAAATGTTTTCCGGTGTTTTTTCGGTGAGTATCTCTACAACTTCCGTCTTCAGCAACATTTTTATCGCCGCCAGCATGTCCGGATCATCATCTACTGCTAATATTGTCGCATTCTTTAGGCGCATGGAGGCTGGAAATTATAAAGCACAAATAGTAAATTGGATAAAAAATATTACTGGATATTTTGTAAAAATACAGATCGAATTTCTTTTACATTACTTAATCGAACATCATTTGTTAAAAAAAGATGAGCATTATATTCAGTTGCTACTGCTAATTGTAACGAATCGGGAGTCTTAAGGTTATACTTTGCCCTTAATCCTGCAGCTCTGGAAGCAATCATAACATCAATATCAATAATTTCAATATTTTTAGAAGAAGTGAGAATGGTTTTGTACTGTTCAGCAATTGCCGGCTTATTTTCTTTCAATGGCTTGACTAGTACTTCCAATAGCGTTATTGTAGAGGTTACAAAAAAGACAGTTTTACCCTTTAGGTCGCCAGTCACCATTGCCTTTCAGTTTCCAAGTATTCGTCAATGTCTGTATCTGCCCATATTTCGGCGCCAACGCCAGCAATGGAAGATAGCATAGTCTGGCTAGATTTTTCTTTCTTCTGTCGAACCATCATTAAAAGCCTGTCTAAAAGAATCTGCTGACTCTTCTTATCCAGCTTTTTTACCTGATATAAGATATCATCAATATTTAACGTGGTTTGCATAGTATATATAAATCTTTTCCGCAAAAGTACCCATTTTTTATTATCTTCCCTCTGAAATAAATCCATTTTTGTCTTCCTTCGATACTACTGTATCAAAACCGAACACCAACTGTATCAAAACCGAACACCCTGTTAATTAAACCTTTTTTAATCAATTGATAACCAACAAATAACGATCTTGGCATATTATTTACACTATTGTCTTAAATTTAGGGGATGTTTAAAAATTATTTCAAAACGGCCTGGCGGAATTTAAAGGTAAACAAATTTTACAGCATCATCAATATTTGTGGGTTGGCTGTAGGATTAGCTACAGGCATTATGCTGCTCCTCTGGGTGCAGGATGAGCTGAGTTATGACAAGTTTAATAAAGATTATCAGCAGATTTATGAAATCAGTGCACATTTCCACTCCAATGGGAAAGAAGTAACATGGACAAACGTCCCCGGCCCGCTGTCGGTATTTGCGAAGTCAATGCCAAAGGTAATATCTTTGGTAAGGATCCTTGACTCATGGGGACAGGTATTGACGAATGATAATCGCAGTAAGGTGCTGGATGGCTTTCATACGGCTTATGTGGACAGCACCTTCCTGTCCATCTTTGATTTTAAATTATTGAAGGGGAACAGCACCGATCTTTTCCCCAATATAAATGCTGTTGTACTTACACAATCTACTGCGAAAAAATTCTTTGGTGATGAAGATCCCATGGGAAAGACGATCATGTTTAATAAGAAAGATTTCACCATTACCGGTATCCTGCAGGATTTTCCTGAAAATTCTTCCTTACAATATGATGCACTTTTTCCGATGGGATATTATGCGCAACAATTTACCGCGGAAGGCGGCAACAACTCATGGAAAACAATAGATGCAGACCTGGGAAATTATTCTTTTAACACGTATGTAAAACTTCTGCCCGGCGCTGATCCGAATAAAATAGGTTCACAGTTTTCTTCGATGTATAAAACGGCGCGTAATGGAGACAGTGAAACTAAATTCAAATTACAAAACCTGGCAGATATTCATTTGACCACTGCTGCAGGAAATGATGCTGCTTTGCGCATGGTTCAGATATTCATGCTGGTAGCCATATTATTGCTTATCATTGCAGCCATTAATTATGTAAATCTTTCCACTGCCCGTTCCCTGATCCGCGCTAAAGAAGTGAGTATTCGTAAAATCGTTGGGGCTAATAAAGGGCAACTTTTCTTTCAGTTTATTACAGAAACCCTTTTATTGTTTTGTGTGGCGGTTGTGCTTGCCATTGTATTGATCACGCTGCTCATGCCTTTGTACAATAATATTTCTGGAAAAGAATTACATTTTTCTTTCACAAACACCCAGGTTTTGACTATAATTGGTTACGCTGTTTTAGGCACTTTGCTGGCTGCCAGTATTTATCCGGCTATTTTATTGTCATCTTTTCGTCCTATACAATCATTACAAGGGAAGATTACTTCAGGAATAGGGACCACTTTATTTAGAAAAATGTTAGTGATCTTCCAATTTATCATTTCTGTTGTTTTAATTGTAAGCACCCTGGTGATCAGTCATCAGATGCAATTCGTAAGGAATAAAAACCTTGGTTATGATAAAAGTTATGTTTTTACGGTTCCGTTAACATCCGATGTAGTTGATCATATCAACGTCGTAAAAAATGAATTACGTAAGCAGACTGGTGTCTTAAATGTTTCTACTTCAAATATTTATGATATTTCAAGTTATGGAAATGCCACAGGAGACATCAGATGGCCCGGAAAACCAGCGAACAGCAACATGATCATAGGAGATGCCGCAGTGGATAAAGATTTTATTCCTACGATGAAGATGCAATTTATAGCCGGAACAAATTTTTCCGGAACACCCGCCGACAGCAATCATTATATATTAAATCAAGCGGCTGTAAAAGCCATGAATATGAAGCCTCCTTACGTAGGCCGGCAAATCAGTTTACATGGGGAAAAAGGAGTAATTATCGGCGTGCTGAAAGATTTCAACTTCCATTCACTAAAAGAAGAAATAACACCGATCCTTTTTTATTCAGGAAAATGGAAAGGAAATATATTATATGTACGTACTACAGCTACCAAGGCTCAACAAGCTATGGCTGCAGTAAAAAAGCAATATACGAAATATGCAGGAGATATTCCATTCAGCTATAATTTTATAGACAAGCAATTTGAGGCTAAATATAAATCAGATGTACGTGCCGGAACGTTGTTTAACCTGTTCGCGGGCATTGCTATTTTTATTTCCTGCCTCGGCCTGCTTGGATTAGCCACCTTTACTACGCAAAGAAGAACAAAAGAAATAGGTATCCGAAAAGTATTGGGAGCAAGCGTGGGAAATGTCTTAAGGATCGTAAGTATAGATTTTATAAAACTGGTGCTAATCGCCATCGTCATTGCCATACCTGTTGCCTGGCTGGCTATGAACAAATGGTTACAGAATTTTGCTTATAGAATAAATATAAGTTGGTGGATATTTGCAGTGTCAGGATTGTTAGCAATACTGATCGCATTAATAACCATAAGCTGGCAGGCGATCAGGGCGGCGCGGGCAAATCCGGTGAAGAGCCTGCGGTCGGAATGAGCTATGGGAAAATTTGCCACGGAAACACAGAATACACGGAGAAATTTAAAATAAATTATGTTCAAAAATTATTTCAAAACAGCTTTTCGTAACCTGATAAGAAATAAGTTATATTCTTTTATCAATATTACCGGGCTGGTTATAGGGCTAACAGCCTGTCTGCTCATAGCAACAGTGGTATTAAACGATCTTTCCTATGACCGGCAATGGACACATAGCAAAGACTTGTACCGTATTGTAAGTATTAACAATCAGATGAAGCCGGGAAACCGTTCCAGCAAGACGTTTACGGGACTGGGTCCTGCTTTAAAACAAGATTTCCCTGAAGTGAGGGGGTATTGTCGCATGTTTAAAAATGAAATATTCCTCCGGCCGAATAAAGAAATGGATGGAGTAAAAATAAAAGTCCTGGCTGCGGATACTTCATTATGGCATCTTTTAGATTTTAAAATCCTTGAGGGAAATCCCCGGGAGTTTGTTACCGGTCACCCTAATCTAATAATTTCTGAATCATTAAAAAGGCAGTATTTTCCCCATACCAATCCGGTTGGCACACTTATAGAGAATATTCCAAATGTTGGGAAAGTGCAGACATACCTGATCACCGGAGTGATGAAGGATATGCCTTCCAATTCACATCTTTATGCCCAGGCACTAGTATTGAATACACCGTATCAAGGAGAAAACAGGCTATATAAATCTGGATATGGAGGGTTACAACCACAATATATTTTACTCAAACCAGGCACAAACATTCATGCTTTCACACAAAAAGTAAATGACTGGTATAGTAACTATACAGGGAAAGGAAGTGCAACAAGATATTCGTTTGCATTTCAACCTATATACAATATTCATCTTTATCCGGATTATGCTAAGGACACCGATGCAGGTGGAAGTATAAAGACAGTTTATATTTTTTCAGCCGTGGCTATTCTTCTATTACTCATTGCTTGCATCAATTTTGTGAATCTAACTACTGCAAGAGCCTTAAAACGGGTAAAAGAGACCGGTATTCGGAAAGTTCTGGGAGCAGGTAAAAAACAATTGATCGCTCAATTCCTCTTCGAATCATTGATTTTCTTTTTCATGTCCTTTGTTCTGGCCATGATATTGTATTCCCTTTTTATAGGTGGACTGGAAAATTTTGTGGGTCATCCTTTAGCAGTTGGCCTTTTTAATCATTTTGAATTATTAACCGCAGCGGGAGGAATAATTTTACTGGCTAGTTTATTCACCGGTCTTTATCCTGCTCTGCTTTTATCGCGCCCAAAACCAATCAATATCATCAGAGGAAATCTTTTTAAAAGAATAGATACCGGGGTTTTAAAAAAGACATTAATTACTGGGCAATTCATTCTTTCAGTAATTCTAATTATAGCCATGATTGTTGTCAAAGATCAGCTTCATTTGTTAAATCATAAGGATCTGGGATATGATAAGAATAATTTGCTTAAAATCAGCTCCAACTCATGGGGATCGCAAGGAATAACCTTAAAGCAGGAAATCCTAAAATTACCAGGCGTGACCAATGCTACCATTACCCAATGGGTGCCGGGACAAGGGGGAGGTAATATGAGCGCTGAAATTACAGATCCTTCTGATACTGCTAAAAAAATATCTGCATGGTACATATTAGGGGACATTAATTTGGTACCAACGCTAAAGTTACAATTAATAAAAGGAAGATTATTTGACCCCCATTTATCCACTGATATTTTTAATT
>CAYRBD010000092.1:0-12762 GCA_964422465.1 uncultured Chitinophagaceae bacterium | reverse complement strand
GTAACTTCCTCCCGAATTCATCATCTGCTGCCAGTTTCAGAAAATCATCCTGTAACCCCAATACCCTGAGTACATTAAAATAAGCTCCCAGGGAAACACTTGGACTTCCCTTCTCAATATAGTAAAGTGTAGTACGGTCAATACCCGCCCTTTCAGATACTTGTACGGTTTTCAGATTCCGGCGTTTCCGAGCTAATTTGATATTTTCTCCCATTTGTTCCAATATTTTCTGAAACTTTGGAAGGAGAATTTGTTTCTTTGATTTTGCCATGACGTTGTTTATTATCATCAAAATTAGGTGATTAATTTTAAATAAACAACATTACGTTATTTTCAAGCTTTCCAAAAAGACCAAAAAGGGTATAAGGTGTTCGACTGGAGTCCCTTCCAGCCCGCCTTCGCCCGCCGAAACCCTGTAGCTTTCGCTAAAGCTATGGCTACTGCAAAGCGAAGGCGGGCTTTTCAAGATTTTCGTAGCTTAGCCTCATGTAGCACTATGTTTACATCCGTGAAATGAGCAACAGGAAATATTATGTAGGATGTACGGTTAACTTAAAAGAACGCTATAAAAGGCATTCGGAGTGATATGCCACGGCTACGAAATATCATCTTCCTGTAAAATTATTATGGTGTTATTCTTATTTTATGCTGATCGGAGGTCTTCAATATCTTCCACCGTCTTCAATAATCCATCGCCAAGTAAGCGATAACCCTCTTCCGTAATTAAGAAATCATCCTCAATACGAATTCCACCAAAATCGCGATATGTATTTACTTTATCATAATTGATAAAATCTGCCAGTTTGTTTTCCTGCTGCCATCGGTCAATCAATTGAGGAATAGCATAAAAACCGGGCTCTACCGTAACTATATAATCTTTTTTTAAGGCTTTACCCAATCTCAAAGATTTCCAGCCAAAAGTTTCCTGATCCTTCGGATCGTCCGCTGTATAACCCACATATTGCTCTCCCAAATCTTCCATATCATGAACGTCCATTCCCATCAAATGCCCTACTCCACACTGAAAAAATAAAGTATGGGCATTATGCCGGACGGCCTCTTTTGCATCCCCTTTCATTAAACCAAGACCAATAAAACCTTCCACCAGGATTTCCGCCGCCTTTCGTTGTACCTCCTTAAAATTCAACCCCGGCTTCAGGATAGCCTGTCCTTCCTCAAAGGCGCGTAAAACAATTTCATACATCTCACGTTGCCTGGGTGTAAACTTATTATCTACCGGAAAGGTTCGGGTCAGGTCACCAGCATAGCACATAGCAGTTTCCACGCCTGAATCATTTAATACCAGATCCCCGGATTTTAAAGTATTGCCTTTATAATGATTATGTAAAATACCCCCGTTGATGGTCATAATAGGGGGATAAGAAAAGGTACATTCCTGGTCAGCAGCCAGTTTTTGAATAGCGCTCACTAATTCGTATTCCTTCATACCCGCTTTGGCCAGACGCATGGCCAACCGATGCATTTCATTAGAAACCTTCACCGCCTTTTCTATTTCGGCAATCTCCTGTTTTTCCTTTACCGACCTTTGTGTAGCTATGGCTCTGATCAAAGGTACCGAAGGTTTCAGGTCTTCAATTTTAATTCCCAGCAAATGGCTCAATGCTATTTTATTCGCCGGTTGATAGGGGGGCAAAAAATGGATTTTCCGGCCTTTATTTCGAGCCTCTTGAACATACTCAAACAGCTTCCGGGAAGCTTGTGTTTCGGGAATACCTGTCTTTTCAGCCTTAGCCCGAATACTTTCCTGGCTGCCCATCCAAATAATTTCGTCTATACTCAATTCATCTCCAAACAAGATTGTTCTATCCTCATCCCGGTCAATAACAGCAGCCAGCTTAGGTTCCTGAATGCCAAAATAATACAGAAAACTGCTATCCTGCCTAAAAGGATAAGGATTATCTGCAAAATTCATCGGATTTTCAACATTCCCAAGGAACAATAACAGGCCATTGTTAACCGCAGTCTTTAATTTCTCTCTTCTCTTCTGATAAGTCTCTTTTGAAAACATGAGTTGTATTTAGAATCTGCAAATTAAATAAAACAAAGCACTTTTTTATGAATACCCGTCATTATGCCCTGTCTCAAAGGGCACTTCTCTTATTGCCTGTTAAAAACATCCTGATCAATCCCATTTCAAATTTCAGATTGCTGTTTTTTTTCTTTTAATTGCGACCTTTTCGACAGTGCTTTCATTTATTCAAAAGGGTAAACCTGTCAAAATCTAAGTTTTTACTGTTTTATGCATTCTACAAAAAGCAATCAGGCATGGGGAAGTCGATTAGGTTTAATATTAGCAATGGCAGGAAGCGCCGTTGGCCTGGCCAACTTCTTAAGGTTTCCTATTCAGGCTATTGATAATGGTGGCGGTGCTTTTTTAATTCCTTATTTAGTCTGTTTTTTTGTCATGGGCATTCCCCTGCTTTGGGTGGAATGGGCTGTGGGAAGGCTCGGCGGAAGATCCGGCCATCACAGCACTCCCTTTATGTTCGATGAGATGACAAAGGGATGGATATGGAAATTTACGGGTATTTTTGGGATTTTCACCAACATGGTGGTGATCGCCTATTATAGTTATATTGAATCCTGGTCTTTAGGTTATATCATTCAAACGTTAATGGGTACCTTTAAGGGTGCAGACCAATTGCAGGTGGCTCATTATTTTACAGAATATACAAATTTTTTGAGTGGCTCTGCCAGCGTGTCTTCCTTCTCTCTCATTATTTTCCTGATTACCTTATTTCTTAATGTTTATATTCTCTCCAAAGGATTGAGTGGAATTGAAAAAGTAGCTAAGATAGGTATGCCTCTGTTATTAATTTTCGGGGCTATCCTGGCAGTGAGAGGGCTAACACTGGGTACCAGCGCCGCAAATGACGTGGTACCCGATGCCAATGCCTGGGCCGGATTAAATTTTCTGTGGGAGGTAGAGTTTGATTCCCTCTTAAATCCCAAGGTCTGGCTTGCCGCAGCAGGGCAAATTTTCTTTACCCTTGGTTTGGGCTGGGGCTTTATTCAAAGCTACGCCTCTTACATAAAAGCCAAGGACGACATTGCCCTGAACGCCATGGCATCCGGGTTTACCAATGAATTTGTTGAAATCGTAATCGGGAGTTTAATACTCATTCCTATTGCCTCCGGATACCTGGGTCTGGATTGGGTTAAAGAAAATGCCAACTTTGGGATGGCTTTTCAAACAATGCCTTACTTGTTTAATCAGTTGGGAGGTATTCTAGGCCCCATAGCAGGGGTACTGTGGTTTGGGTTGTTATTTTTTGCCGGCATCACCTCCTCGCTGGCAATGGGGACCCCCTGGATGGGATTCTTTGAAAGTAAGTTTAACTGGTCTCGAAGCAAATCTGCCTGGAGCCTGGGGCTTGTAGCCTTACTGCTCGGTTTGCCGGCAGTTGTATTTTATGAATATGGCGTTTTGGATGAGTTTGACTTTTGGGTGGGAACCGTAAGCCTGGTGGTATTGGCTATGTTTGAAACCATCATTTTCTCATGGATATATGGAGTGGATAAAGGCTGGAAAGAGATTAAGGAAGGAGCGGATATAAAAGTACCAACGGTCTTTAAGTTCTTGTTAAGATACGTTACACCGACACTCATTATCATCGTATTCCTCGGCGCCGTTTTTACTCCTGAAAACAACGACTGGACCGGCTACATCAATGGATTGTTTCATGGACAATCCTGGGATTTTGATTCCGGATCAATCATCAGTAAGTTGATGTATTCCGACTTGCATCACCAGATCGCAGTGACTACCGACAGGAGCGAACTAAAATTATTAAAGGATAAAATGTTCTATTCCAAAATATCAAGAATAATTCTTATTATAACTTTTGTCTTTATCGGATATTTGGTACATCTTGCGAATAAAAGGCTTAAAAGTGAAAGGAACTAAATAATATAAAAATGAGTACTTCGGCAATTATAACAATGGTACTGGTACAAGGAATTATCACCATCATCACTGTCCGGATATTTTACCTTGTACTGAAACCACCCAAAGATAATAAAGGGGATAAAAAAAGCTAATACAGATTATATTGCAGCAATAATCTTATTCAGGGTTTCACTCGGCCTCATTTTGTCAGAAACTATTTTTTCATCAGGCAGGTAATAGCCGTCTAAATTAACCGACTCTCCCTGAACCCTGTTTAATTCTTCTACAATTTTGTCTTCATTGTCTTCCAACACTTTTGCAATGGGTTCAAATTGCTTTTTCAAATCTTCATTCTCATTCTGGTTGGCCAGAGCTTCTGCCCAATACCATATCAGATAAAAATGGCTCCCACGGTTATCCAGCTCATTCACCTTTCTGGAGGGTGATTTTCGGTTGCCGAGGAACTTATCCGTAGCTTCATCCAATGCTTTAGAAAGCACAATAGCCTTCTGATTGCCATACTTTTTTCCAAAATGATCTAAAGAAACCGAAAGGGCCAGAAACTCGCCAAGGGAATCCCAACGCAAATGGTTTTCTTTAATAAACTGCTGGACATGCTTTGGAGCAGACCCCCCGGCTCCGGTTTCAAACAAGCCCCCTCCATTCAATAAAGGCACAATAGACAACATTTTTGCACTGGTACCTAATTCTAAAATGGGGAACAAATCTGTCAGGTAATCTCTTAACACATTTCCCGTAACAGAGATTGTATTTTTCCCTTCCTTCACCCGTTTCAGGGTATATTCGGTAGCCGCTTCCGGACTCATTATTTTGAGATCAAGCCCTTCTGTTTTTTCAGTCTTAAGATATTGATGGACCTTTTTAATTAATTCTGCATCATGAGCGCGGTTTTCATCCAGCCAGAAGATAGCTGGCCATCCGGTCTCCGTCGCCCGACTAACCGCTAACTGCACCCAGTTTTGGACCGGCGCATCTTTGGTCTGACACATCCGCCACAAATCTCCTTCTTCCACTTCATGACTCATCAGAACATCACCTGAACTTACAGCAACCACTTCTACTTTCCCATCCGAAGTCATTTCAAAGGTCTTGTCATGAGAACCATATTCTTCCGCCTTGTCTGCCATCAGCCCTACATTAGGAACCGTACCCATGGTCGCAGGGTCAAAAGCGCCGTTTTTCTGACAGAATTTAACCGCAGCATCGTACAGGCCCGCATAGCTGCTTTCTGGTATAACAGCTAAAGTATCTTGTGTATTTCCCGCTTTATTCCACATCTGGCCGCCATTGCGAATCATGGCCGGCATAGAAGCATCAATAATGACATCACTCGGCACATGCAGATTGGTAATTCCGTGATCAGAATCTACCATAGCCAGGGCTGCATTATTATTTAAATTATGCTGAATGGCTTCCTGAATGGCATTGGATTTCTCCTTCGGCAAGGCATTAACAGCAGTTAAAACAGCACCTAATCCACTATTGGGATCCGCACCACATGCTTTTAAGTCTTCCCCATATTTTTCAAAAACATCTTTAAAAAATCTTTTGACTACATGCCCGAAAATAATGGGATCAGACACTTTCATCATGGTGGCTTTCAGGTGTACAGAAAACAAAACACCCGATTCTTTGGCTTTGGCAATTTGTTCATCTAAAAACCGGATCAGGGCTTTTTTACTGAATACAGAGGCGTCAATCACTTCCCCATCTGTTAATTCCAGATTTTCACGAAGTAATTTACGCTCCCCATTATTTCCAATAAACCGGATATTTATTGGTCCGGCCTTAGCTACCGTCACTGATTTTTCATTATGACGGAAATCACCTGCTTCCATGGTAGCCACGGCAGTCTTGGAATCCGCCGCCCATTCTTTCACCTTGTATGGATGCTTTTGTGCAAAATTCTTTACCGCTTTGGGGGCCCGGCGGTCAGAATTTCCCTGGCGAATCACCGGATTCACCGCACTTCCTTTTACGGAATCATATTTCTTCTTAATCTCTTTTTCTTCTTTCGTTTGGGGTTCATCCGGATAATCGGGTAATTTATAGCCTTTCTTTTGTAATTCCGCAATAGCACGTTTTAATTGTGGAACAGAAGCGCTGATATTGGGTAGCTTTATCACATTAGCATCCGGCCGCTGCACCAATTCCCCTAATTCACTCAATGCATCCGGAACCCGCTGATCTTCAGTCAATACCTCGGGGAAAACAGCTAAAACCCGCGCTGCCAGGGATATATCTTTTGTCTCAAATTCAATATTCGCAGATCTTGTGACGGCCTCAATCATAGGCAGAAGAGAATGGGTGGCTAAATAAGGCGCTTCATCGGTTTTCGTGTAAACAATTCTGGGCTGATCACTCATAATGATGGAATTTATAATATATTTATAAGGTGTGTTTTATTCATTTACCTATTGAAGCGCAAAGATAATGAATTAGAAACCTTTTTAAGGCTTATATCAGATCTTGTTCAATTGCGCTTTTGATCAGAGCAGCCGTATTCCTGACATCAAACTTTTGCATCAGGTTACGTCGATGGGTTTCCACCGTCAATGGACTAATGAACAACTTTTCTGCAATAATGACAGTAGTCATCCCTTCGGCCACCAGTTTTAATACTTCTTTTTCACGGCGGGTCAGTCGGGGGATTTTTTGTACCGGTTCCCCGCTTTTAGCCAATATTGATTGCACCTCACTACTTAGCGAAAGTTTACCATTAATTCCGTCCTTAATAGAACGAACAATTTCCATTACGGAAGAATTTTTTAATATGTATCCCGAAGCGCCATTTTGCAACATTTGAGTAATAATGCTACGCTCGTTATGATTGCTGATAGCAAGAATACATATTTCAGGATATTTTTCTTTTATTTCAAGGCAGAGCTCTGCGCCATGAACATCAGGCAATGAAATATCAAGCAGCACAACATCTACCACATTGTCTTTAAGGAATGCCCTGGTTTCTGCACCGGAAGTAAAGCATCCTATAACTTCTAATTGCTCCTTATCTTTTAATAATGAACTTAAACCTTCTGCTACTACAGGATGATCATCCACAATAATAAGGGATATGTACTTTTCTTTATTCATGAGCATCTATTTCTACGTTTACCGTGGTTCCTTCTCCATGTCCTGACTGAATATCCAAATTTCCATTCAGCAAATTAACACGGTTCTCAATATTTGTAAAACCTATACCCTTCCCTTCTTTCAATAATTTAATGTCAAAACCCAAACCATCATCTTCTACTGTAATAAAAATACGGTTATTATTTTGGCTACACTGTACCAAAATATTGTGAGCATGGCCATGTCTGATTGCATTTGTTACCAATTCTTGTACAATCCTATAAATACTTACCTGCACGGTTTGCTGTATATTTTTATCTAATTGAATGGATTGAAAATCTATATGTATGTGTTGCGTCTGTAAAGAATCACATAGGTCCGCCAATGCTGTCTCAATTCCAAAACGCAACAGTGCTTCCGGCATCATATTTCTGGCTATCCGCCGAAGCTCCTGTACCGAGCTGTCCAATTGATTGATAACTTTGTAAAGTTCCATATCCTTTTTACCTTTTTCATTATCTGCTATATCCGAAAGTTTTAATTTTACTCCTGAAAGCATCCCTCCCAGGCCATCGTGCAGGTCGCGGGCCATTCTCCTACGCTCCTGCTCCTGTCCTTCCAACATAGCGTCATAAACTTTTAATTTATTTGCCTGTTCTATTTCTTTTATTCGCTTTTGGTGTATTTCCTCCTTTTGCAAAGCGGCTTTTCTTTTTCCTCTATACAGAAGGTAAATGAGAATACATATCAGTAGTAAAACAAGTACGCCGGCAATCAATAAACCAATGGTGAAACGCTTTTTCTGCAGGCTAAGAAGTTGTTTTTTATTTTCATTTTTTAAAGAAAGGATCTGCCTTTCCTTTTTTTCAGTTTTGTACTTTACCTCAAGTGCTGCAATTTGAGCATTTGTTTTTTGCAGATTCAAACTATCATCCAGGTCGGCATATTGGGATAACCATTTATAAGCGGTTTTCATATTTCCTGATTGGGCCTCCACTTGTGCCAGGTCATAAAGAATAGTCAATCTGTTTTCAGGAATGGAAAATGCTACTGAATCACGATATACCTGCAGCAACATTTCCCTGGCCTTACTATACTGTTTCGCCTCCTTATAGGCTTTATATTTTTGAAAAATAATGGTTATAGCTAAATAATTCAGCTCCAGTTTCCTGGCCAGGGCAAGCGCCTTATCCAGATGAGCCAGCCCTTGATCCCGTTGGCCGGTAAGAATATCATACAGGCCCCGGGCCATGTAATACCTGACATACGGTTTTGAAACATCTTGTTTTTTCAAAAATTCCCACGCGCTATCCAAACTATATTTAGCCGAATCATAGTATTTATTATTTAAATAATTCTGAGTCAGCCAAATCTGCATTTCAGCTAGATTATCCGGCAGTTTTTTCATTTTTTTTGCCAGGCCAATAGCTTTTTTGTAATAATAAATCGACTTATTATACGCTTTTATATTCCAAAAAACCATCCCCACATCCGAATAATACATCACTTCATGTAACGTGTCTCTCCCAGCATGGGCCAAAGGAATCGCATGATTTAATAATATATCAATAAACGTTTTGTTATCCGCACCTTTGCTCTGCAACATGGCTCCATATCCACGCCACATCTGACTTTTTAAAGACAAAGATCGCCTGGAGGTATCCCCCTGTAAAAGTGAAAGAGCCTTAAAATAGGCTTTTCGACTCTTTGATGAATCAGTATAAAAATAAGCGCTCGCAAGGCAGGAATAAGCAATGGCTTCTTCATACAAATGACCTTTACTGAGTTGCAAAGAGCGCCTCGCATAAGCAGCCGCTTTACCGGAATCTTTAGGAGACCAAAAACCGGAAAGCTCGTTCAGGAGTTTCGATTTAGCCGTATCTGATGATGCGTTATGGATTAAAGTTTCTATGCTGTCCGTATAATGCAAATCCTGCACGGCCATTTGTCCCCATGCCGGAGTAGCCGCCATTGTTCCTATAAAGAGAGTTAGGATAATAAAGTAACTCTTTTTTATAATATTTTTTGCACTCCTTTCCATTTGGTCAGAATAGCTATTTTCCAACGTGAAGCTAAACATTTATCCGGAATTCCATCCTTACCTCTTCATAATCATAACAAAATACAGGAAAACCGGTAGATCATTTTACGGGTATTTGAGGACTGGTTTGAAATATATAAAACATTACCTTTGATTCAATGAAGTATGTAGCCCAAAAATTCCGATATTGCGTATTTAACAAATCGCCTTACAAGGCACCACTCCTGAAAAAATCTATTCAATACAGAATCAGGGTGGATATTTAGTTGAACCGTACAGCAGGCTGATAAGATAAGAAATATAGAAACCCCCGTATCTTAAACAGTTAGATTGTTTTCTTTAATTTCGCAAAAAAATAAAACGATGCGTAAACTATTGTTATTATTAATCCCCTTATTTTTACTTTCTTTTCAATCCAATGCCCAGTTTAAAAAGTTGATCAAACACGCCAAAGAAAAAGCTATTGAGGCGGTATTGGGCGAAGACAATGATTCGAGTCAATCAGAATACCCGGAGTCTGCGACGGACTCCTCTGAAAAAGGTCAATCAATTGAACCTGCACAACAGAATGCCACACAACAAAATACAGAGAAAGAAGATGCCAATAAGATGCCTCCAACTGAAGAGCCCAAACCGATAGATTTTCCCAAAACAGGAGTTATGGTGACAGGGATACATGGCGTATTCGCACCGGTACTGGATGGAGCAGCAAAAAAAATGGCTGCTACACCGGAGGGGAAATATGCCTTTGAACGGGCGAGGAAAAAAGGACTAAAAGGGACAAATACGGAGATTCTGAATCAACTAATGGAAACGAAGAACCAAAAAATAGCACAAGAAATTAGCGAGGAAGTAGAAGCCAGATTCCCCAACGAAAAGCCGGAACGCCAAAATACAATGACAGGAAATAACCCAGCATGGGGCGGAGTATCGGATCCTTCTCTCTATTTCTATGCAATGGTAGGGAGCTTCGATGTGTGGATTACTCCTCACCATTTAAAGTTTGTCATGAATCACAACCATCCTACTATGGCGGATGCCTTTGGGGTGAATGCGGCGAGTATTACCAATTTTTTAACCCACAAAATTTATAGCATTGGGAGCGTATTGGGGGTAAAGTTTGCCAAAGTAATGGACTTAGACTCTGTTGCACATAACATGTATGGCACTTATGGCCTAATAAAAGATGAATATATGGGGATCCCGGGCATTAAAATAGCGTCTGGAGAAGCCGGAAAATTTGGGAAATACAATACTATCTCCGAGAAAATCGTTATTCCGGTCAGACCTTTTGTTGATCCGCATACCGGGAGGAAATCCGATGATTTGTTATACCTGCATGATGTTCTTTCAGGCAAACAAGACCTGACGAGCCATCCTCATTACGATCCTTCTTATACGCTTACCTATGAATTTTTCTTTACCCATGATTTGGACGCTTATCTGTCTTCTCTCGTTAAATCTAATCTTAATCCGGGTATTCTGGGTAAAGAAGGCATTTGTATCGGAGCCAAAATAATGGATGAAAATGGGAATTCGGCGAATTACAGGCTAATCAACATTCAAAAAGATGTTAAGCTGGACAAAGGTGAATTTGAAGTGCCGGAAGATTATCCTGTGATGACTGATGAAGAGCTAAAAGAGGCCATAAAAAAACATTTCAGCCTGAAAAATATGTTTAAAAGAGCGATGAAAAATGGAGTCTCAGAAGATGAAAAATAAAAGAAATCCAATAACTATCAGGAGAAAAGTTTTTCTTCTTTTGTTGTTCCTGATCCCCTTTTATACGATGGCACAACCAAACCGGATACCCTTATCAAAAATAGAATTGGGAAATCGGAAACAATTAGAATCCTGCTTTAACAACGATTCTGTACGCTTATTCAGGCTTGGTCCTGAATTTAAAAATAGGGGAATATTTATCCTTTATGAAAAAGCAGATACGTTGAATTTCAACAACCCTTTCTTTAAAACGGACACACCCTTTAATAACCTGGGTAGTACGAGTAAAGATTATATACTGGAAGGGCTGGCTTACTATGAAAAGGAAGGAAGTTTTTATCAAAAGCGTTTTGCCAATGATGAAGCATTCTTTTGTGCAAGTTGCAATAATATGCACCACCATGAAGTAACCATACACCATGACACCCTAACACTTTCAATGCGTTGGGGACCACCGCGTCATGATTGGACAGACCGCTATTTTTTTATTTACCAGCCTTCGAAAAAGCGTTGGCAATTGATTTATTCTTTGTCTGAAGGGAGCAATGATATAAATGAAAGGATAAAAAAACATGAAGCCTATGATCAGTCCACCCCGGCTATCTATTTGAACAATTACGCGAATAAGATATAAGTAAATGGATAGCTTCTAGAAAAATATACACAAAAAACAACCGCAATAGAGCATCAATCATTCATAATATTGAGTACCTCCAACAACCAATGGACGCTACTTTATATCACAGAAAACCAGTAGAAAAAAATACTGCTTTCATGGTATTGCGATCTCAGTTCTATTTATAGAACTTTGTAAGGACTTAAAAAATCCTTCTTAGACCATGAAAACAAAAATTTCTTTTAAAAAAATAAGACCTGTTTATGTAGTCATCTGCTTTTTGGTCATTATTAGTTGCCTCTCCTTATTTTCCTGCAACAAAAATGATGCTCCTTCTCCAGGCAAAGAGAAGGATAACGGTTATGGACTTTCAGGTTCCATTATATTCAACTGGGCAACAGAGGGCATCCTGAAAATAGATTTGAAATCCGGTAATAAATCTACGGTATTGCCTGAAAATAATGCCCAATATGGCTGGGATGTTAGTCGTGACGGACAGAAAATACTACAATCCACCGATGACCCGAATGATATAGATGCAAATGATTATACCTATTCCGACATCAATACAGGAAAGATTGTAGCTCAATTTGCTTATTATCCTACAGACGGAGATTTAACGAACGGCTTTATTTCGCCCGATGGGACCATGGTTGCCATTTCTCCCACCTTTGATGATGGAATAGTTATCTTAAACATGGAGGGAAAGATTTTGTATAACCTGACCGGCTTTGCCGGCCAAAGTTTTGGAAACAACACAGAAATAGCCTGGATGCCGGATAATTCGTTGCTTTTCACCTTGGGGGCAGGGATTTATCGCACCAATACCGATTTTACCAAGGCTACCTTAATAAAAAAAGTAAATTTCCAGTCCTGGGGAGATATATCGGTAAGCATGGACGGAGAAAAAATTGCTTTAGACGGAGGGAACCACATCTGGATGATGAACAGTGATGGTAGCAATCTGGTGCAGGTAACCGAAAGTAATGATGTGGAAAAAAACTCCACTTTTTCTCCCAACGGAAAATATCTATTAATTGGAACAGACTGGCATGTAACCGGTCCCTTCGGAAGCATATGGTATCTGGCTGTTATTCCGGCTGATGGGCAGAAATACAATGTAAACAAAGGAGAAGATAAACGGGTAGTATTTATAAAAAGCACAGAAAGCCCGAATAATGAGCAGCCTTGTGACGGGTATATGTATTGGAGGTAAATTATCCTTGGGTTTCTTTGGACTTGCCTTCATTAGAATGGATCGTATCAAGATTGGTTAGCGGAGTGCCCGCGGCTTTAAAACTTTCACTACTTGCCTTAAAAGCACTCTAAAGATAATTCATTATCTCATTTACCAATATTTTGTGCATAGTAACGCTTCGG
>CAYRBD010000091.1:0-13251 GCA_964422465.1 uncultured Chitinophagaceae bacterium | reverse complement strand
AGATAAGTAAGGTAAATCCACATAATGGGAAACAAACGCTTTTGTTAAAGGTCCCGGGAGTTATAAGAGTGAGGACGTTGGGCCTTTTGGGCATGGCCGTTAGCAGAGATAAGAATAAGCCCTACGTTTTTATAGACTATACCTGTGAGAAGGAGGATTCAACCACCGTATCCAGGTTGGTACGGTATAAATATAGTGAGGAAATGTATACTCTGACAGATCCGTTGATACTGATTGAAGTGCCGGCCAATAACCCGGGGGGGCATAATGGCTCTCGAGTGGCTATCTCTCCGGAAGGAAAAGTATTTTGGTCGACGGGAGACATCGGTGATGGGAAAAATGCACAGGATACTTTCTCTCTGAACGGGAAAGTACTTCGTGTGAATATGGACGGCGGCATACCGAAAGATAATCCTTTTCCTAATAGTCCGGTCTGGTCACTGGGGCATCGCAATATACAGGGGCTGACGTTTACACCCAAAGGTATCTTGTTTGCTTCGGAACATGGAGCAGCTACAGATGATGAGATAAACCGTATTGAAAGGGGAAAGAATTACGGCTGGCCATCTGTAGAAGGTTATTGTGATTTACCCAAAGAAGAAGTCTTTTGTGACAGTATGCAGGTTACAGAGCCCCTGATAGCTTGGACTCCTACTATCGCCCCTTCGGGTATTGCATATTACTCATCCCAGAAGATTCCCGAATGGAATAATAGTCTTCTGCTGGTGACTCTTAAAGGTGAAAGCCTGGGACTGGGGATTAGTATGAAAGTATTAAAATTAAACCGGGAGAAAGACTCTGTTTTGTCGGAATCAACCTATTTGAAAGGGGAGTATGGAAGATTACGTGCTGTTTGTGTTTCTCCCAAGGGAGACATCTATGTTTCTACCAGCAACCAGGATTGGAACCCTCTTGAAAGACCCAGAAATAAAGACGACCGGATCTTGAGAATTGCTAAAATTACTAAAGCAGATGATCTCTCACAACTTCAACCGGATACCAGCCGCTCTACCACAAAAAATCCTTATCACTCTCCTACCTATGGCAACGCGGTTTACCAGAAATATTGTGCTTCCTGCCATAAACCGGATGGAAATGGAGTGAAAGGTTCCTTTCCCAATTTAAACAATAATCCGATAGTAACCGGAGCAAAGGAGGCTTTGGCTAAGATTGTACTGAAAGGGGATGCCGTTATTGAAGCGTCTGAAAAAAAGAAATGGTCTGCCGAAGGAGGAATGCCGGGCTTTGATTTTTTAGAGGATGAAAAACTAATGGAAATCATTAATTATATACGTACTTCCTGGGGAAATAAAGCGGATAGCATTAATTTGACTGAATTACAAAATATAAGAAGAAAAACAAATAGGGAATAAAATGGAAGAAATAACGAGACAGGTACAGGAACTTTTACAACCTTCGGGTGCGCTATTACAGGATATAAAAAGACTGAAAGGTGATATCCTCATCCTTGGAGTAGGCGGAAAAATAGGACCTAGCCTGGCAAAGTTGGCAAAACGGGCTATTGATATCTCAGGAAAAGATAAAAAAATAATTGGGGTATCAAGATTTAGTGAATCGGGCCTGAAAGAGAAACTGGAGAAGCAAGGAATTAAAACCATTGCCGCTGACTTGTTGAACGAAAAAGAATTGCAGGCCCTTCCTGAAATAGAAAATGTCATCTATCTGGCGGGTACTAAATTTGGTACAACCGGGCAAGAAGCTTTTACCTGGGCTATGAATACGTATCTGCCGGGCAGAGTAGCAGAAAAATTCAAAGAATCCCGAATAGTTGTTTATTCTACAGGGAACGTGTATCCCTTTACCCCGGTAATGTCGGGAGGCGCTGATGAATCCGTTGCTCCGGCTCCGATAGGCGAATATGGCCAGTCCTGTTTGGGAAGAGAAAGGATATTTCAACATTTTTCAAAAAAGTATCAAACCCCTATACTCATTTTCCGTTTAAACTATGCCAATGATTTGCGCTATGGCGTATTGCTTGAAATTGCTAAATCTGTAAAAGATCAAAAAGCTGTAGATCTGAACATGGGACATGTAAACGTGATCTGGCAGGGGGATGTCAATGAAATGACCCTTCGGTCCCTGCATCATTGTGCGAGTCCGGCTAAATTATTGAATGTGACCGGCCCTGAAACTGCCCCGGTCAGATGGATCGCAGAAGAATTTGGAAAGAGATTTAAGGAGAAACCGGTCTTTCAGGGAGAAGAACAATCATGGGCTTTGTTGAGCAATGCGGCTGAATCTTTCCGTCTATTTGGATACCCTAAAGTAACTTTAAAACAAATGATTGATCTCACGGCAGGGTGGTTGCTTCAGGGCGGAGAGACGATTGAAAAACCGACTCACTTTCAGGAAAGAGAAGGGAAATTCTAATCTTACTGAAGAATAAAAAGACAAGGAAAAAGGATCAATATGAATAAAGAAATAAAAAAGATACTCCTAAGCGGTACGGTTATCCCGGCGCATCCGCTGGTATTGAAACAAAATTTGCAACTGGATGAGTACCGGCAGCGCCGCCTGACCCGTTATTATCTGGCCAGCGGTGCAGGGGGACTAGCAGTCGGAGTACATACCACCCAGTTCGATATCAGAAAACCGGAAGTAGGATTATTGGAACCGGTGCTGAGACTAGCTGCCGAAGAAATAGAAAATACAAAATCCGGTAAGCCTATTATAAAAATTGCTGGTATCTGTGGCCCTACAGAACAAGCCATTAAGGAAGCTCAACTTGCTAAAGAATATGGATATCATCTCGGACTGGTCAGCCTGGGAGGGCTTAACGATCACTCGGAAGAAGAGCTGATCAGGCACATAGAAAAAATTACCACCGTAATCCCTGTTTTTGGTTTTTATCTCCAACCGGCAGTAGGGGGAAGAATACTTAGTTTTCCATTCTGGAAACGCATGGCAGAGTTACCCGGAGTGTATGCCATAAAAACGGCTCCTTTCGATCGCTACCAGACACTGGATGTCGTCCGGGCGGTATGTGCTTCTTCCAGAAGAGAAAAAATTGCGCTCTATACCGGAAATGATGACAATGTTGTGTCGGATATGCTGACCACCTACCGGTTTAATACCGGAGGAATGCAGGTAGAAAAAAGTTTTTCAGGAGGTTTGCTGGGACATTGGTCGGTGTGGACGAAGCGGGTGGTAACCCTTTTTAATCAAATAAAAGCCTGTAAAGAAGAGCATTATGAAGGAATACAGGAATTGCTGATACGGGGCAATGCTGTCACTGACATGAATGCAGCCCTTTTTGACCCACAACATCATTTTAGAGGGTCCATTGCCGGGATTCATGAAGTGCTGAGACGGCAAGGATTGATGGAAGGTCTCTGGTGCCTGGATCCGGAGGAAAAATTATCACCCGGGCAAAAGCAGGAAATAGGCCGTGTTTTGCGGCAATATCCTGATCTGACAGACGATGATTTTGTAGAGGAGTTTTTGAAAAAAGATAAAGAGAAATACGGATAAACAAAAGCACGGTAAGATGTTAAAAGAAGAAGTACAACGTCTGGCAAAAGAATTTCACGAAGAAGCCATTGCTAACCGAAGATATTTGCACGCGCATCCGGAACTTTCTTTCCGTGAAAAAAATACGGCTGCGTTCATAAAAAAGAAGCTGAACACTTGGGGGGTAGCTTATGAGACTAAAGCAAATAATGGTATTTTAGCTCTTATCGAAGGTACTCTTTCTCCTTCAGAAAAAACAGTTGCGCTGAGAGCAGATATGGATGCGTTGCCTATACAGGAGACCAATGAAGTGTCTTATAAATCACAATCTGAGGGGGTCATGCATGCCTGTGGCCATGATGTACATACGGCTTCTTTGCTGTCTGCAATAAGTATCCTGTTGCGATTAAAAGATCAGTTCTCGGGCAAGATAAAGTGTATTTTTCAGCCGGCAGAAGAAAAGATACCGGGAGGGGCCCGGCAGATGATAGCAGAAGGAGCGTTGAAAGACCCGGCCCCCCATGCTGTAATCGGACAACATACCATGCCGGAGCTGCCTGCGGGAAAAGTAGGATTCCGGCCAGGAAATTACATGGCCAGCAGTGATGAGCTCTATATTACCATAAACGGGAAGGGCGGGCATGGCGCCATGCCTCATTTAAGCATAGATCCGGTGGTTATTATGAGTCAGGTTATATCGTCTTTACAGCAACTGGTGAGCAGAAAGACGAACCCACTCGTACCAACCGTATTGTCGTTTGGTAAAGTGATTGCAGACGGGGCTCCCAACGTTATCCCCGATGCGGTTTATCTGGAAGGGACTTTCCGGACGCTGGATGAACAATGGAGGCAGCAGGCCCATCGGGAGATACGAAAGATGACGTTGTCCATAGTAGAAGGGATGGAAGGTGGCTGCGATTTTGAACTAAGGAAAGGATACCCCGTATTGACAAATGAAGAAAAGCTCACCCAAAATATGCGTTCTTATGCGGAGGAATACCTGGGGAGAGATAAGGTAGTGGATCTGGATATCTGGATGGCATCGGAAGACTTTGCCTATTATGCCCGGGAACTTCCAGCCTGTTTTTACCGCCTGGGGACAGGAAATGAAGCAAAAGGAATAACCTCTGCACTGCATACCTCTACTTTTGATGTAGAGGAGCGTGCACTGGAAACAGGAGCAGGATTGATGGCATATCTTGCATTAAAAGAGCTGAAAGATGTAGAAATAGGATAATAGTTTTGTTTTTTAAATAATTATGTAAAACTTGTGGTTTGCTCATTTTTTTACCTTAGTTTATTATTTACGAGTGAGGTGTTGGTTGTGGGTTAAACTCTACCTCTGCGGATTACTAATTTACGTGAAAGCATAGTGTCTGTTTATCATAGATGAAAAGCAAAACATTTTTTATTACAGTTATACGGGAATCAACTAATTAATACCGAACATATGAGCCATACACTGAATATTAAAGGGTATAAATGGGAAAAGTATTGGTGGTGGAGGTTGAATGATCACTGACAACAAAAGAAAATTGAGTGTGGTTCTTTCGGTATTATTCCTCTTTATTAAAAATACAGTATATGAGAGTATTCTTTTATTCGACACTACTTTCTATCTTTATCTGGCAACCCTGTTCTTCATCTATTAACAGAGACTGTCATACAATTACCCCTAACGATTTTGCAGGCACCGATATAGAACGTATCCAGGCAGCGATAGATTCCGCCAGTAAATCTACTCATTTGGTCGTTATTCCGAGAGAGAATAAAAAGGGTACCCATATCTGGATGATAGATCGTGCAATATTGTTACCTAGTAATACGACGGTAATCCTAAGAAATTGTACGCTTCAATTAAGCGATAGCAGTAGAGACAATATGTTCAGAAGTAACAATGTAGGAATAGGAATTACCAATCCAAAGCGAAACCATAATATAAATATTGTCGGTGAAGGCAGCGCATTATTATTGGGTGCCTCCAACCCCAGAGCAACTGGTGATGCAGGACAGAAATTGTCTTTACAACCCAACAAAGAGAAGTCTTGGAATTATAGCTATGGAAGCGATGCAGGTAGGGTAGGCATAAAGCAAACCGGCGATTGGCGAAATATAATGATATTGATGGCTTATGTAGATGGGTTTAAGTTAAAAAATGTAATCATCAAAAACTCACATGCATGGGCCATGAGTTTTGAGCGGACACGAAATGCCACCCTTTCCGATATCACCTTTGAAAACCCTTCCGAACAAATAATTAATGGGAGGGAAGTTAAGATATTAAACAGGGACGGGATAGATATGAGGCAGGGATGTAAGCATTTCCGAATTAATAATACTATTGGAAATACGGGGGATGATTTTATCGCATTATCTAATAATCTTGGTGATCCTGAACACCGGGCAGGTAGTTTAAATTCTACTATGGTTACGGAGGGAGGATGGCACGGCCCACAAGATGACATTGAAGATATTAGTATTGACAATATCTCCTGTCAGACGGAAACCAGAGCTGTTGCCATACGATCTAGTGGAGAAGCCACTATAAGTAAAATTTATATTAATAATGTTAGAGCAGAGACCAGACATAATACTATTTTGGTAGGTAATAAACATTATGGACACCCTCCTTTGCCTGGAAAGATAAACAATATATACGCAATGAATCTTACTGGCGATGGTGAGTCCCTCATTTTAATTGTGTCTCCTATTGCGGATTGCGTCTTTATGAATGGAGTTTATACAGGAGACGGTGCTATACCCATTTCGTACAACTTAGAAAATGGAAGGGTTAAAAATGTAAAAGTAATTAATATGATTCAACCGCATTAAACCCTATTTTAATATAGAGACTAAACTAATTTGCTTATGAATTGTAAATTACGGATTATAACAAGCTTACTAATCATTCAATTATGCCTTTTGGCATGTAATACGCCCGGGAAAATAGCATCGGGAGTGTCTGTCAGGAAGAATAAATTGGATTTATACTTATTAATTGGTCAGTCCAATATGTCTGGCCGTGCGCCTATCCGTGCTGCTGAAGAGGATACACTTGATGATGTTATTTTATTCAAAGGAGATGGATGGGAAAAAGCTGCTAATCCTTTAAACAAATATTCCACTGTCAGAAAGACACTCGCTATGCAGAAATTAGGACCGGGCTATAGTTTTGCAAAGAATATACAAGAGTGTACAGGAAGAAAAATAGGACTGATTGTAAACGCCAGAGGGGGAACTAAAATACAATGGTGGCAAAAGGGGTACACAGGGCCTGATGGTTACGATTTATATGAGGAGACTGTTAAAAGGGCAAAAAAAGCTGAGCGATATGGAAATATTAAAGGGATTATCTGGCATCAGGGTGAAAACAATCACGAAGAGTCCGGTATATATATTTCTTACCTGAAACAATTGGTTGGCGATCTCAGAAACGACTTGGGGAAGCAAGTATTTTTTGTAGCCGGAGAGTTGGGGAAGTGGAAAAGCGAGTATGCAAAGATGAATCACGTTATGAGGGAAATACCAAAAGAGATTGGGAACTCTGCCGTGGTTACAACGGATGGACTCACCCCACTAAATGTTGATACCACCAATCCTCATTTTGATACCCGAAGTCAAATTATATTAGGGGAGCGCTATGCTGACAAAGTCCTAAAAAGAATATATGAGATACCATTTTTGAGGGAGCGGAAGTGAAATAAGGGTGTTTCGACTATTATCACAACATGGTTTCTCTTCGAGGGCAAGGGCGGGAGCTAATCTTTTTTATCAATAAAGTTTTTAATTTTAAACCGGTAAAAGAGGTTATTTAATTTTAATATACTTAAAATATTATGACAAATGAAAGATACGACTAACCCTTTGTTTTCACGCCGACATTTTTTATCTACCAGTGGGGTTCTATTGACTGGATCAGTACTTCCTTTAGGTAAGACTAGTTTACGGGAGCAAAAGCAAGGTACTCCTATCATTGACATCCATCAACACATCTTCTACCATGGCCGGACGGATGAGCAATTAATCGAGCATCAAAAGAACATGGGAGTGTCTCAAACAATTTTGCTGCCTGCGGGTAATCCGGCTTATACGATGGCTACTCACTATGGACATTCTAACGGATTACGTGCGCAATGTGGAAGCAATGATTCCTGCTATAATTTTGCGCAGGGACATGCCGATTCCTTTCTTTTTGCTGCTAATGAAGTACCTGATATACCCAATGCAACTAAAGAGGTTGAAAAATATCTGAAGAAAGGAGGAAAAATGATCGCAGAGGTTAAATTTGGATTGGCCTGCGATGCCCCCGGTATGCAAAAGTTCTATCAACTGGCTCAGGAGTATGATGTGCCTATCCTCATGCATTGGTTGTATGGAGAGCTGAATTACGGATTCCCCAGGTTTTACAAAATGTTGGAAAAATATCCGAAAGTGAAATTCATCGGCCACGCCCAAACCTGGTGGGCTAACATAGACAAAAAAGAACAGGACCATCCCTGGGAAAGATATCCCAAAGGCGCCGTAACAGAGGGAGGACTCACCGATCGCTATTTAAGCGACTATGAAAACATGTATGGGGATTTATCGGCGGGTTCCGGATTAAATGCCTTTACCCGCGATGAAGGCTTTACAAAGGAGTTCTTTAAACGGCATCAGGATAAGCTGGTCTTTGGTAGTGATTGTGCGGACTCGGTAGGAAAGGGGAAAGCATGTACCGGAGCACAGACGATCAGTACGATACGTAGATTAGCACCTAAGGAGATAGAACGCAAGTTACTATATGAAAATGCAAAAAAATTATTCAAACTATAAATCATATTCAGTATGAAGTTTCATCGGTTATTAACGGCAACCATTCTATTATTTACACTTTGTTCAATAAATTTTTCCTGTGTTGATCGGCCAGCATCTTCCTCCGACGGTAGATGGATTTCACTCTTTAATGGTAAAGACCTTTCAGGATGGACAAAATTGGAAGGGGAAACAAAATTTGAGGTGAAGGATGGGCAGATCGTTGGGACAACCGTGCCCAATAATCCCAATAGTGTTCTGTGTACCCGGGATAGCGATTATACTAATTTTATATTAGAATTAGATGTAAAGGTGGATTCCCCTTTAAATTCAGGAATACAACTGCGAAGTCACCTTAATGAAAAGGGTGAAGTGTATGGTTATCAGATAGAAGTGGACCCTTCTGCCAGGGCATGGAGCGGAGGGATATATGACTGCCGTAGGAGAGGTTGGATGGTCCCTTTGAAAGGAGAGCCAAAGAAGCAGAAGGCTTTTAAAAATGGGGAATGGAACCATTATAAAATAAAGTTTAATGGGGATACTTTAACAAGTTGGATAAATCATATACAAGTGGCTATGTTGGTAGATACTTTAAATGATCCCAAAGGTTTTATCGGTTTACAAGCGGATGGAAACAAGCAAGGTGGATTAACGGTACACTTTAAAAATATTCGCCTTAGGGAACTTAATTAGCCTACAAAGAGATTAATGCAATATAATTTATATTTATTAAAAAAGGATTATGACTAAACGGAAAGTTCACCACGATTGGCAGTTGTTATTGTTTGGGTTATTGATACTGGCAGTAGCTTCCTGCAGAAATAAGCCTAAATATCCCGGCCCCCTTTCACCGGAAGAGTCTATACAGACCTTCCATTTTGTGGATTCTTTCAAGGCGGAAGTTTATGCAGCAGAACCTCTGGTTAAGGATCCGATATCCATGGTGTTTAATAACAAGGGGGACGCTTATGTGGTAGAAATGCCGGATGCCAATATGCCGGATTCACTAAAAGGACATTGCAGGGTTGTTTTATTGAAGGACCTGGATGGTAATGGAAGGGCTGATACCTCTATTGTTTTTGCCGATGGCTTTAGAGATGCAACCACGATTTTGCCATGGAAAGATGGATTACTCTTGACAACTGCCCCCTACATATTATATCTTAAGGATACCGATGGTGATGGGAAAGCAGATAATACGGATACTTTGTTTTCGGGCTTCTTTACACACAATGATGAAGCACAGATTACCAGTCTCCGCTTCGGTGTAGATAACTGGATATACGCAAATAATACAGGTGAGCCGGGAGAAGTGAGCTCACATCGGGATCCAGATGCACCGGAATTGTCTATGCAGGGTGCTGACTTCCGTTTTCGTATGGACAAAAAGGAATTTGAGCGTACTACCGGACCGGGGCAGTATGGTCTTGCATTGGATGATTGGGGACATCGTTTCTTTACCAAGAACAGCCTTCATATTCAGCAGGTGGTACTTCCTTGGAGATATGCTCATAGAAACCCGTATATGCCTCCCGAAGCGAACAGGGACATTAAAAATATTTCGGATCATGATCCCATTATGTTCCAACTTACACCCGCTCCTTATTGGCGGCAGGTAAGGACAGAAAGAAGGAACAAAAAATCTAAGGAGCATGGTTTACCACCTACGGAGTATGCCAAAGACCATTTTACCGGTGCTTCTGGAGGGACTTTTTATGGCGGAGATGCCTTAGGCAAGGGCTATTATGGGAGCATCTTCACTGGTGAAGTAGCAGGTAATCTTATACATAGGGATGTCCTTGTTTCTTCCTCCGATAAGTTCGACCCGTTTTATACCGCAAAGCGGGGAAGCTGGGAAGAGAAACAGGAATTTATGGCTGCCACGGATTCCTGGTTTAGGCCTACTACTTTTGCCGTAGGGCCCGATGGGTATCTCTATGTGGTAGATATGTACCGTCAGCATATAGAAACTCCAGTCTCTATCCCTGAAGATCTACAGGAAGACATGAATTTTACTGAGGGAAGTAACAAAGGAAGAATATATAGAATAGTTCCGAAGGATGAAAAAGGATATAAAAAAATGAACGTTGACCTGAATGCAATGTCCTCTGATAAATTGGTCAGTCTCCTCTCTAATTCTAACCGATGGTATAGGCGACATGCACATAAATTACTTGTAGAGCGGCAAGATAAAACAGTTGTGCCCATCGTGAAAAAACTGTTTAAGACTGCCGATGACCCAAGAACCCGTATATCGGCTTTATTTGTCCTGGAAGGCTTGAGTGCGTTGAATGCGAATATCGTTGAGGACGCTTTGCAGGATGCCGCACCCGGACTGAGGGAGAATGCTGCTATATTAGCTGAGCGGTTTCCTTCCTGTTTACCTGAACTGAGAAAACTGGTAGATGATTCTTCATCCAGAGTAGCTTTTCAGGCAACGCTGAGCCTTGGCCAGTTCTCAGGAGACAAGATAATAGATGATTTAACTCATGTATTAAGGAGGTACGGAACTAATTCCTGGTTTAGGGAAGCCGTGTTATCATCTAAACCCGGTTCCTCGGTAGAAATATTGACTCGCTTAACCTCGGGAGATGGGCTGTTTACTGAGAACCCTTCCTGGAAGGGTAAATTTATAAGCAGCATTTCTTACATAATTGGGGGAAGAAATAAGAAAAAGGAAGTTTCTGCCTTATTGGATCTGCCGATAGTGAAAAAAGATCAGGAAATGTCAACTCAGGCGGTAAAAGGATTAATTAAAGGCCTTAGCCTGGCAGAAAAGAAAGATTCTGTCCGGGGAAATCAACTTGCTGCTATACAGGAGAAAGTAAAGGCTAGCAGGGCAGAAGCTATTGAGGATTTGAAAAGATTGTTTAATTAAAAAGATAAAAAAATGGGTATGAAATCATTTAATCGTCGAAGATTTATTACTAAATGTCTGGGTATTTCTTCCCTCACAATAGTGGGAGGGGCGATATCCGGTTGCAACAATACCGGATCAGATGACAAAAGCCAGGATGAGAATTGGGGAGGGGCCAATTGTGATGATCTTTCAGGAGTAAGTCAGTCAGAAATAAAGAAAAGAGAGGGCCTTTCATATGTGGAAGAATCTATTGTCCAGGGGAACCACTGTGGCAATTGTGCTTTATATATCCCTCCCAGGGAAGGAGGGCACTGTGGGGGATGCCAATTATTTGAAGGCCCCGTTCGGACTACAGGATATTGTACGCAATATACCCCTAGAAGTTATGAAAACAATAGTTAAAATGAACCGCCTGAAATCGTTAATTTTAGCCACCACTCTTTTTTTATTTTCTGTTTGCGATACTGTTTTGATAGCACAACCAAAAGAGGGGTGGAAAGCGGGCGTTGCCAGTGTAAAAATAACTCCGTCCCAACCTTTGTGGATGGCAGGATATGCGAGCCGTACGCACCCTTCTACCGGTAAGATAACGGATATTTGGGCAAAGGCGCTTGCATTGGAAGATAAAGGTGGAAACAGGTCGGTATTGGTCACTATGGACCTGGTGGGAATCCCCAAAGGGGTATCCGATCAGATTAGGAATGTTTTAAAAGGAAAACTGGGTTTATCCCGGTCTCAAATCATATTAAACACAGCTCATAACCATTCGGGACCCGTTTTAACCGGTGCTTTGGCGGATATTTACCCTTATGGCCCTGTAGAACAACATAAAATTGATGATTACACCAGGTCCTTTAGCGGCAAGGTGATTCATCTGGTAGAAGAAGCTTTTCATCGGCTGGAACCAGTGACATTATATTCAGGAAATGGGGTTGCTCGTTTTCAGGTTAATAGAAGAAACAATAAGGAGGCTACCTTATCGTTACAAACGCATCTAATTGGGCCGAACGATTACGCAGTGCCGGTCATCAAGGTGATCGACCGAACTGGAAATTTAATGGCGGTTGCGTTTGGATATGCCTGCCATAACACTACGTTGAGTGGTTATAAATGGTCGGGAGATTATGCCGGATTTGCACAGATTTCTTTAGAAAAAAGATTTCGGGGAACGACTGCTTTATTTTTCCAAGGTTGTGGTGCTGACCAGAACCCCCTTCCAAGGCGGTCCGTCGCGTTGGCTAAGCAGTATGGTAATGAACTTGCTGATGCCGTAGCACGCGTCTTAACGGGTAAGATGCGTCCGTTGTCTCCCGTCCTGAAAACGGCTTACAAAGAAATTGACTTACCCTTAAATCCACCTCCAACATCAAAGGCGCTGAGAAAGAAAATTAAAAACAGCGCCGGTTATCAAAAAAGATGGGCGTCAGGGTTGCTCAGGAAATTGGAACAAGGAGACTCCCTCAGGACTTCCTATCCATATCCTGTAGAGGTATGGAAGCTTGGAGAGCAGGGGGTTGTCATTCTGGGGGGAGAAGTAGTCATAGATTATGTCATAGAATTAAAGTATATATTTGGGCAAAATCTATTTGTTTTGGGTTATTCAAATGACGTCATGTCTTATATCCCTACCCCAAAAATATTACGGGAAGGAGGCTATGAGGGAGCGGCGGCCCCCATGGTGTATGGCTTGCCTGCCACTTGGCGTGCAGATGGTATGTCGAAAATCTTTCAGACGATACTTCAACTCGCTGACAAAGTAGATATTCCGATACCTGCGTCCAAAGTTGAATAAAAGAAGGGTGCCCCCTTTCTCTTTAAACCCGGCCTTTGGGTTTGAGTTATCTTCAAAACTATCGCACGCTTTTATAAGCATCAAGAATAGAATTTAAATATTCTAAATGAATCTGTATTTTGGGAAAAATTCATTCTGGAATATCGGTGGAGATTACTTTATTTAATTTTAAAACTAAATGGTCGTATGGAAAAAAGAAGAGATTTTATTAAAAAGACATTGTTAGGTACGGCAGGCTTAACTATGGGTGGTCTTGGTTTCAGTGCCAAGTCTTATGCTTCAATAGTGGGAGCTAATGAACGTATTAATATTGCAGTCATTGGTCTTCACGGGCGGG
>CAYRBD010000090.1:0-13341 GCA_964422465.1 uncultured Chitinophagaceae bacterium | reverse complement strand
GAAGATAAATTTATCCGTATTTTAACCCCGAAACTTTAGTTAATAAATGATTGCCTAAATGCCGAAGGCGATTGATGGGTTTTGTTTTTAAACAATCTACTGAAAGCCTGTGAATGTTCAAACCCTAATTCATAAGCAATCTCGCTTACAGACAAGGTGGTTGTCGATAGCTTTTCTTTAGCTTTTTCAATCAGCTTGTCGTGGATGTGCTGTTGGGTACTTTGCCCTGTGAGTACTCTAAGCATCCGGCTCAGGTAACTCACCGATATATTTAACCGGTCTGAGACATATTGAACGGTCGGCAAACCATTGGAAATCAAATCATCATTAGCAAAATAATCATCAAGCAATTTTTCCAGGCTTCCCAAAATTTGGTGATTGGCTTTTTTACGGGTGAGGAATTGGCGATGATAAAAACGGTCGGAATAACGGAGTAAGGTTTCCAAATGGGCAATGATAATGTCCTGACTGAAATTGTCAATATTAGTGTGATACTCCTGTCGAATGTGCGTTATAATCCTGTTGAGTGTTTTTTCTTCTTTTTCTGATAAAAACAAGGCTTCATGCACAGAGTAGTTGAAAAATTCATACTTCTTTATGGTTTTAGCCAGCGAAGTATTCCAAATAAAAGCAGGGTGGATGAGCAAAATCCAGCCCGATGGTCTTTCGGAGCTTTCTTCTTTGGGAAGTTCCAGTTTCAACACTTGGTTGGGTGACATAAAAAACAGGATGCCTCCATCTTCAAAATCGTAGTGCAGTTGGCCGTATTTATACTTTACACCTCTCATGCGTTTCAAAGCAATAAAATAAAAGTCAAATACCGCGTTCAAACTACCTGGGTCAGGTGGTCGGATCACATGATCTATGGTTACAATGCTGATCAAAGGATGCTCCGGCTTTGGAAGGCCTCTAAGCCGATGAAACTCACTGATTGATTTTATTCTGACGGGTTTTGCCATAATACAATATTACCCTTTTTTAAGATATACTTTGGAAAATTCTTTTGCAAAATCTGCTAATTTTACTCGCCCCATTTTGGGATTGTTCTTGTGGAAGTTTTTAAGCGGTAGGCCGCTGTGCATCATCGCTTGCATTTCCACCATATTTTCGGCAAGTTCCGTGGGTATTTTTGCCATTTTCAGACCTTTTATCATTGCTTTATCCGAAATTCTGATCCATCTTAGATAAGGTTTTCCTATTGCTGCTCCGATAATTTTCGCAGCTTTGCTGCAAGCCATTTCTTCACTGCCAATATAACGGATCTTTATTTGTTCGGAGGCCCGGCTAACTAACTCTTCCGCAGCCGCTTCGGCAATATCTTTCGGTGAAACGAAAACAATCCGGTCATCACCGCCATAATTTCCCATCAGCAAACCCCTTTCTCCTTTGAGAAATGCTTTTAATCCGACATAACGAAGCGTCATGAACATCCCCATAAGGCCTTTGCCCCGAATCATATCCATGGAAGCATAAAAGTTGGTATAAAAAGAACCGGGCCGCATAATGGTGATGGAAGTACCCGGCAATTGATTTATAAAGACATCCTCTACGTTATCACCTTTGAGTAAATTAGCTGACCAACCGCTTAAAACCACCACCCGTTTTATCCCGGTTTGCTTTAAGGCTTCTACATAATTATGAGCTATTTTTTTCATGTATGTCATAAAGTGGGCTTCGTTTGGGTTTAAGGGAATCATACAATACACTGCCTCTGCGCCGCGAAAAGTAGTGGAAAGAAATGAGACATCTTCTAACTTTCCGATGGCAGCGTGAGCGCCTAATGCTTCAATGGCTTTTTGTTTTTTGGGATTGCTGCTGATTACCGTGACTGAATGGCCTTGTTGTATCAACTCTTGTGTGAGCGGCTTGCCGATATTTCCCAATGAGCCGGTTACTACAATTTTCATATTCCTTATGTTTTGATTATGCAAAGATCAAGGGAAAGGTCAAAACCGGTGTAACCGGATTTGACTATGTTGTACCCAAAAATGAGGGGGAACAGCGTAATACTTCAGAATATTAAGTAGTGTTGTGTTATGATTAAATTGATGTAAAAGGTCTCCGTAGATCTCGCTGATTTTCGCAGATTATATAATCGACCTCTGCGTTTATCCCTGCTTTTGCCAGGCAAGTGCGTAATCTGCGGGAGGCAATAAGGAGACATTTTATACTTAACTTTACAGTAGATATCATTTTCTGCATGCGTTATGCTTTTTCGGATTATTCTACTAATACGATAAATATTTATTCCTTTTCAATAAATATTTATTATTTTGCGATTTAATTCTAAAAATTATTATGAAAAGGATTTCAATCATATTTCTTCAGGCCGTCCTCGTGCTCATCAGCATAGTGGCGCTGTTCCTTCTGATCCGGCTTCCTTTAACCGAGGGGCGGGCAGTCAATCTGGACTTGTTTCACATTTACTCGGACCCGCTCATTTTGTATGGATATGCGGCCTCCATCGCCTTTTTTGTTGCCCTGTATAAGGCATTCAGATTGCTTGGGTACATTGGGCAGAATAAAGTATTTTCCTCAAAGGCTGTTAAAGCTTTAAAGAGTATAAAACATTGTGCGGTCGTCCTGAGCATCCTGATTGTGATAGCAGGGATATACATAAAGATAGCACACAACAAAGAAGATGACCCGGCAGGTTTTCTTGCGATGTGTATAGTGACCACTTTTGCCTCTATCATCGTTGCAACTGCTGCAGCAATATTTGAAAAATTATTGCAAAATGCCGTTGATATGAAATCTGAAAATGACTTAATCATTTAAGCTATGCCCATTATTGTAAACTTAGACGTCATGATGGCCAGACGGAAAATGTCTTTGAATGAGCTTTCCGAAAAAGTTGAATTGACGCTATCCAATCTTTCTATCCTAAAAACGGGGAAAGCTAAAGCCATTCGTTTTAGTACCTTAGCGGCTATTTGCAGAGCATTAGACTGCCAGCCGGGTGACATTTTAGAATATATAAATGAGGAAAAAAGAATAAATCCCTAACGATTTTCAAATTGCAAAATCTGATCCGTGTAAATGGAATATTCTTTAGTTGGGGCTAATGATAATTTGGGAGCTGCAATCCCTTTTTTTAAGTACCCTGCTCCGATAATTACGCTCGCCTCATCCCACAGATTTTTATCTATAAAGGCTTGTAACAGAGTAGTCCCTCCTTCTACTAAAACAGACTGGATGTTTCGTGCGTATAAGGAGGTCATTAGTTGTTCCATAAAATCTGAATCTTCGGAGAATCGAATCCATTCTTTGTTGCCCTTTTTAAGATTCTTTTTAAGATTGAAAATGAGTGTTGGATTTTCGTCATTAAGAAGATGAAGTTGATCCTCCAATTGATTTTTTCTGTCAATTACTAATCTTTTAGGTGATCTTCCATTCCATAATCGATTGGTTAGTTTCGGGTTGTCTGATCGGGCCGTTTGGGAGCCAATCAAAATTCCTGCTTCTTCGCTTCGCCATTTATGGACCACTCTGTCGGTAAAGCTGTTGGATATCCTCACCGGTCTTTTATCCGGTAGAGCGATGAATCCGTCCCGGGATTGCGCCCATTTTAATATCAGATAAGGCCTTTGTTTTTTATGAAAAGTAAAAAAGCGTTTATTGAGTTCGAAGCAATCTTTTTCTCTTATTCCGGTGATCACTTCTACACCGGTGCCCTTAAGTTTTTGAATGCCCCTGCCGGAAACTTTTGGGTTGGGATCCAAAGAGCCAATAACCACGCGGGGGATTTTGTTTTCAACGATCAGGTCTGCACAGGGCGGGGTTTTCCCAAAATGGGAGCAGGGTTCCAGCGTAACGTATAAGGTTGACCGGGAAATGAGTCCCCGGTGCGCGGCTGTTACGCTTTGTAAACAATTCACTTCTGCGTGGGGGTAGCCATATTTTTTGTGATACCCTTCGCCGATGATCCGGTCTTTATAGACTAAAACAGCGCCTACCATGGGGTTCGGGGCAGTAAATCCGGTTCCCAGCCGGGCCAGTTGGAGCGATCGCAGCATATATTTATCTTCTACAGTAGCCATAAGGACAAAGGTAAATGGAAAAATTCAGGTTTTGTAAATGCCATTTTCCTTCTATCTTTACCCCTTCAACCTTGCTTTATCTTTACAGCATGACCGTACAAGCCTCTTACCGCCAATTTTATGAAAGCCTGCATCGGAGTTATGCGTTGAGGGAAGCACGCCAGATGGCGGACCGGGTTTATGAAAAGGTAACCGGGCTTTCTCCTACTGCACGTATCGTAACGCCTGAAACTGAACTCATGCCTGTGCAGGAAAAAAGACTGGCTAGAATACAACTGGATTTGCTGGATCATATTCCTTTACAATATGTATTGAACGAAGCCTGGTTTTTTAAACATTGTTTCGCTGTGGATAAAAATGTATTGATTCCACGACCCGAAACCGAGGAACTGGTAGAATGGGTGCTACAGGATATAAAAGATACGGTGGCTATTGATAAGGCTCTGCGACTGTTGGATGTAGGAACAGGCAGCGGATGCATTGCCATTTCGATTAAAAAAGAAAATCAAAAGGTAGAGATGTGGGCTATGGATCAATCTGAAGGGGCTTTGAAAATAGCACGAAAAAATGCAACGGATTTACAGGTTGAAATCCATTTTATACAGGCAGATTTATTGCAGGCAGGGTGGGAAAGACAGATTCCTGTAATGGATGTTCTTGTAAGTAATCCGCCTTATATCCCAATTTCAGAAAAGAAAGATATGGATCCTAATGTAGCGGGACAGGAACCGGATGGAGCCTTGTTTGTTCCTGATGAAGACCCTTTTATTTTTTATAAAGCCATTTTACAATTGGTACAGAAAAAACTCAGAAACGGTGGTAAGGTTTATGTAGAGCTCCATGAAGAATATGGGAAAGAAATTAAGAAACTCTTTTCAGAAGTTCTGGAAGAGGTCACCCTCAGAAAGGATTTAAATGGACGAGATCGTATGGTAAGCGGGCGGTTTTCCCGTAAACGGCTTCGCTATGGATCATGATGTATTACAGATACTGGACATTCTGGGAACCATAGCTTTTGCAGTTTCCGGAGTTTTAGCAGCCATGCATGAAAAGCTGGACCTTTTTGGGGTGCTCATTATTGCTTTCGTTACGGCTATTGGAGGAGGTACGCTACGGGACGTGCTCATAGGAAATTTTCCGGTAACCTGGATGCAAAATATTACTTATACAGCTATCATTTTAATAACCGCTTTTGTAGTTATGCCTTTTAATCATATTGTGGGTAATTTCAGGAAGACGCTTTTGCTGTTTGATTCTATCGGACTTGGGGTTTTTACAATTGTTGGCATACAGAAAGGGATGGCTTTTGGTTTACACCCTGGGATTTGTATCGTTTTGGGAACGGTTACCGCTTGCTTTGGCGGGGTCATTCGTGATATTTTACTAAATAACATTCCGATTATTTTCAGGAAAGAAATTTATGCTTCTGCCTGTATTATTGGAGGCAGTTGTTACCTGCTGCTAAATTATTTAAATATCATTGGCGGGGTTATTGAAACAGTTTGTATTCTGATTGTGGTAGCGATCAGGTTGTTGGCAGTACGATATAATTGGCAGCTTCCTAATATTTATGGAAAAATTAAAAATGAATAAAATGAAAAAAAGTTTGTTGTTGTTGCTGTTTCTTTCAGCCTCTTATTTGCAGGGCATTTGCGGACATGTAGATACTTTGCAGATATACAGTCCTAAAATGCATAAGGAGGTTCCTTGTGTAGTAATTGTCCCTGATGAATATAACCAATTGGAAGTAAAGTACCCGGTATTGTATTTGCTGCATGGCTATAGTGGTAATTACCTCAACTGGATTACACAAGTTCCAAAGTTAAAGGACTATGTAGATGAATTTCAAATGATAGTAGTTTGTCCGGATGGAGGTTATAATAGCTGGTATTTTGACAGTCCGATGGATAGCAGCGTAAGATATGAATCCTTTATGACTAAAATTTTAGTTCCATATATTGATTCAAGCTACCGTACCCTTACAGATCGCAATCATCGGGCAATATGCGGATTAAGTATGGGTGGGCATGGCGCCTTGTACCTGGCTATCCGACATCCCGATTTATATGGCGCTGCCGCTGCTATAAGCGGAGGAGTGGATATTCGTCCTTTCCCGGACAACTGGGATATAAAGAAACAATTGGGAGCGGAAAAAACACATAAGGAAAATTGGGAGAAAAACACGGTGATGAACCTGGTAGATACCCTGAGGAACGGCACTTTAAAAATTGCCCTCGATGACGGTACAAAGGATATTTTTATAAAAGTCAACCGGGCCCTGCATCAGAAGCTCTTACGCCTTGGTATCGATCATGATTATACTGAAAGGCCCGGCGTACACAACTGGGACTATTGGCGAAAGGCTATTGCCTATGAAATGCTCTTTTTCAGGAAATTCTTCTATCCCGAATAAGCAAAAAGCATCTTGAGACATCTCCAATTTAAGATCATTTGATGATTTTTTGGCTTCAACCCCGCTTATATCAGCAGCTCCGCTCCCGTTCCCGGTCTTTCGGCATAAACAATTTTTCCGTTATCATACCGGATACCGGTTGCTGTATCTTCCGCCAGGAGCAAGGGGCCGTCCATATCCACATAATCCAGGCAGGGAAGCAGATGTGCTGCGGCTGAAGAACCTACTGTGCTCTCGTTCATGCTGCCGAGCATCAATTGCATTCCCAATTCGCGGGCTTCTTTAATCATGCGTAAGGCTGGGGTCAGCCCGCCACATTTAGTTAATTTAATATTGACACCATGAAAATAGTTATGGCATTTCTTTACATCCTTTTCGGAAATACAACTCTCATCTGCGATAATGGGCAAGGCGGACTTTTGAAAGGCTTCCTTTAGTTGTTGCCATCCCTCTTTATCAGACCCGGGGTCTGCCATGGGCTGTTCCAGGAATTCTACTCCAAGCTCTCTGAGTTCGTGGGAGTTCTCAATGGTTTCTTCAAGGCTCCAGGCGCAATTGGCATCTATCCTGAATAGTGCATCCGTTTCTTTCCTCAGCGCCCTGACGATTGAGAGGTCATCCGGAGTGCCCAACTTTATTTTATATAGTGGCCAGGGGAATTCTTTCATTTTTTTGACCATATTTTTGATGGTGTCAATCCCGATGGTGAAATCGGTTAGGGGATTGTGTGCTATATCAAAGCCCCATAATTCGTATAATTTTTTTTCCTGTTTTTTGGCATACAAATCCCATGCGGCCTGGTCCAGGGCGCATAAGGCAAAAGGATTGTTTTTTAAAGGAGGATATAGCAATTGCCAGAAGGCTTCGGGATGAATCAACTCCATCTTCTCTATAGTCGGGCGTACCTGCTCCAGCGCTGTCATGAGCTTAGGAACTGTCATGTTGTAATAGCTGTTGTCTGCCGTTTCTCCCAAACCGGAAAGATCGCCGTCTTCCAGCCGGACGACCAGCAGCGGCTGGGTATTTTTAGATTTTCTTGAGATGGTAAAAGGGTGTTTAAAGGGCAACTCGAAAGGCAGCAAAGAAAGTTTCATCATGTAAAAAGTATTTTCCTAAAAAAGAAGAAAAGTGTAAGTTTACTAAAATTTTATACTCTTTTATTTTTAAATATCCGAAAATTGCAGGAGTGAACTGATCATGAGGAGGTTTTTACTCTATTTTATATTGTTACTATCTTTACTGTTTCAGTTGCCGGCGAGAGCACAAGACCCCCACTTTACCCAATTTTTTGCTTCGCCGCTCACGCTGAATCCCGCTTTCACGGGTCTTTTTTCGGGAGAAGCACGTATTGCAGCCAATTACAGGAGTCAATGGGCCAGTATTGCCATTCCTTATGTAACGGGAACTGTATCGGCTGATTTTGGAATTTTAAAAAATACCCTCCCTTATAACGACCGATGGGGGATAGGGGGGCTGGCCTTGTATGACCAGATGGCTGGTGGCGGGCTGAAAACGACTTATCTGGGTTTTTCTACCGCTTATCACAAAGGGTTGAATATGGATGGATCGCAAAGTCTTGCGGTGGGGTTTCAGGCTGCTTTTGCACAAAAGAGACTGGATTTTTCCAAGTTGCTTTTTGAAGATCAGCTAACTAATGCAGGTTTTGATCCTTCAGTTCCTTCAGGAGAGCTTTTTAATAAAAGTACGGTTTCTTATCCGGATATCAATGTGGGGGTTTTGTACAATGCCAGTATAGGCACGTTTGGAAATGCCTATTTTGGGGCCTCTTATTACCATGCAAATACACCAGACCAATCTTTTTTAGAGGGACAAAACGAACAGCTGCCGAGTCGCTGGACTCTTCATGGAGGGGGAGGTTTTGCCCCTACTCCCAAGACAAGGATTTATCTGAGTGGGCTGTATATGCAGCAGGCTGGTGCCCGCGAAATTGCTGCAGGTGGTGCTGTAGGTTTTGTGATCAATAATGATCCCATGGACGCCAGTCTTTTCTACATTGGCAGTTGGTTCCGTTGGGAAGATGCTATTAATCCGTACGTAGGGGTTGATCTGAAAAATTTACATATCGGGCTGAGCTATGATATTAATATGTCCAGCCTGCGGCCGGCTTCTAATTACCGGGGAGGCGCCGAACTTTCGGTGATCTATATCATTCAGAAAGGAGGGACGAAGCCGATTAATTGTCCTCGTTTTTAACTTCTTTTTGCGCTGTATTCAACTCTTAGTATAAGGGGAGGTCGTTTTTCTTCAGTATTTTTTCCTAACTTTGGATACAAGGAAAGGATAAACTGTTTAAAACTAAAGTTTTTTACTTATGAAGCACCCTGTCTTTTTGTTACTTGTATTAACAGCAGCCCCCGGACTCAGGCTTAGTTACTGAATAGAATAAATGATAGATAGCACTCTACTTCCATAATAATGTGGGTAAGTTTATATTAATCAATACCGGGTAGCAGCCAGCAATATGATGCCTCCCGGTGTAACAAAGTTATCTTTTGCAATAAGATGCTTCACACCTGACCATCAAAGGTTTAGGGAAGCAAAACCCGATGGATTAGAATGATACACCAGAGGAGAGAGCTAATAACTAAAGGGTAGCGTTTGTAAAGATGTAATTTTCACAGGTCCATAACCTCATAAATGTCTTAATATGCCAAAATTTCGTTTTCCTATTGGCTTGATAACCTTATTCACAGGAATTTTATTTTTATTTTCTGTTCAGTGCAACCATACCCAAGCTCCTTCCCAAAAGGATAATTCTAACGTTGAAGAACCCCAAAATTCAGCCAATGATAGCACCAAAGTAGTCTATAAGAATGAAAAATATGGTTTTCAGGTAACACTTCCTGCTCACTGGCAGGGATATAAAGTAGAAAAATCTAAATGGCAAGGTACACGTGACGGGAAACAAATTACGGGGGGAACAATCATTCATCTCAAAAACCCTAAATCGACCCAAGCTCATCCCTGGGAAGATATTCCTATCATGGTATTGACACAGAAACAATGGGAAAACCTCGACAAACACGGGCAAAAAGAGAACAACAAAGAATCTTTCCATATCGGCGCTGCTCCCATCCCACCTGGTAAAATAGGAGAAAACAAAGACTATGTTTTCGCCACTCCCGCCCGATATACCTTTGACGAATTGACCGGCGTGGAGGAGGTGATTCAAATTGTAAAAGAGAATACCCCTTTAAAGACGTTTTAGTCTCTCTCTCTTTTGCGGTATAAAAAACGAGGGCTTGAAGCATCAACAGGCACCTGAGAAAGGACTATAATCCGTCGGCTAAAGCCTCCGGCAATGAATAAAACTCCTGTTGATATTTTTTCACCTATTTTCCTCTCTCTGATTTTTGAGTATAGATTCCTCTTTTAAAAATATTTTTCAGACTAAAATGTTTTATAGAGTTAGGTCTTTACTTTTCACGGGCTTGCTTAAAGTATATTCGCTACACGTCCCGGCGGCTTCCGCCGGTTGATGTGGCTATTCGCTTCGCGAACTTCGCACATCAGGCGGTTTTGTAAGATTTTGTTGGAGCAAGCTCCAAGAAAATCTTCGCAAAGTCGCTGGGACGTCGCCCGCAACCCTTCCGTGCGACCAATTCAAACCGTCAAGAAAAAACACGAGATTCATAAAACGACAGAATAGCATCTATTATTTGACTAAATTTGCAGAATGGATGTTCTGACAAAGGAGCAAAGACGGAAAAATATGCGTGCGATCAGAAGCAAAGGCACTAAAGATGAGGTTTTATTGGCTAAGACTCTTTGGCGTCGAGGGCATCACTATAGAAAGAATGATAAATCCGTTTTTGGGAAGCCTGACTTAACCTTTAAAAAATATAAACTTGCTATTTTTGTGGATAGTGAGTACTTTCACGGAAAGGATTGGGAGACAGAGAAATACCGAATTAAAACAAACCGAGCGTTTTGGTGGGCGAAAATTGAAAGAAATATGAAAAGAGACAAAAAAGTTAATAAAGAGCTTGCAAAGGAAGGGTGGAAAACTTTGCGTTATTGGAGCAAAGAAATACGAAAAAATTTAGCATCTTGCGTGGAAGAAATCGAGGAAAATCTGAGGTAAAAGAAGAATGGCAACATATAGCAAAATAAAGAAAGGCCTAAAAATAAATGTAGAAAAGCATTTAAACGATGGATTTGCCCATCTGACACACTATTGGCAGAACCATAAAAATGGAGTTGCTAAATATTATAAACCCTATGCCAAGGACTATTTAAAAGATTCAATTCTTTCAGGTGTTGAAGAAGATGAGCAGCTTTATATCCCTCTGAAATTTGATGTTCCATTTCCGCCGAAATCAAAGCCTAAATTCAAGTTTATAGATTTGTTTGCAGGTATTGGCGGAATTAGATTAGCCTATCAAAATTTGGGAGGAAAATGTGTTTTTACCAGCGAGTGGAATAATTTTGCTAAGCGAACCTACGAAGCCAATTTCGGAGAAGTCCCTTTTGGAGATATCACTAAAATCAGTGAAAAAGCTATACCTGACCACGATGTTTTATTAGCAGGATTCCCCTGCCAACCGTTTTCAATTGCAGGTGTTTCTAAGAAAAACGCTTTGGGCAGAAAACACGGTTTTTTAGATGAAACACAAGGCACATTGTTTTTTGATATTGCCAGAATCTTAAAATGTAAAAAGCCAAAGGCTTTTATGTTGGAAAATGTAAAAAACCTCGTTTCTCACGATAAAGGAAAAACCTTCAAAGTAATTAAAAATACTTTAATCGAGTTGGGGTACACAATTCATTATCAGGTGTTGGACGGGAAGCACTTTGTTCCACAACATCGGGAACGTATTCTAATTGTTGGCTTTCGGGATGATATTTTTCAAGGTGTGGAAACTTTTCAATTTCCGAAACTACCCAACCCGACAGCAAAAATTAAGGACATCTTAGAAAAAGATATTGAAGATAAATATACCTTATCTGACAAGTTATGGACATACCTACAAAATTATGCTGCAAAACATAAAGCAAAAGGAAATGGCTTTGGATTTGGACTGACTGATTTAAATGGAATTTCAAGGACGCTTTCGGCAAGATATTATAAAGATGGTTCAGAAATACTAATCCCACAAGAGGGCATGAATCCAAGACGGTTAACACCTCGAGAATGTGCAAGGTTACAAGGGTTCCCCGATGGGTTTCTCATCCCAGTCTCAAATAATCAAGCATACAGACAATTTGGTAACTCTGTAACTGTCCCACTCATTCAAGCAGTAGGTAAAAAATTGGTTAAAGAATTATTGAAAGAAAAATGAACCTAAAAAGCCTAAAAAAATTATTTACGGACAAAGGGTGTAAAAGAATTTATGTAAAACAGCTATCACCTAATGACAATTCTAAAAATCAGGTTTATTTTGGAGGTAGTTTTGAAATATTGAATATCCTTCCAATTACAAATATTAAAACGGAAGAAGCTGGGGATTGGAATAGAGAGCGCTTCAAAGCATCAATTAAATTTTCATGGATTAGTAGTGATGGGAATATTTATCCTGCGCCTAAAGCACAGTTAGTCCTTTATCCAAAATATCCAGAAGTCAGATTCTCGGGGTTCTTGTCTAAATGTGATAATCCGCCATCCGAACTAATGACACAAAGGTTAGCAGATAGGTTGCTCTTCATAGGCGTATCTGAAATTGGAAATACCTTAGGTTATGTTACTGACCCAAATTCTGAAATTGCTCAAGAATTTGAGACTCTTCAATTAAAGGATGAGGTTGGCGTTTTTAAAATAATCGAGCTATCTCAAATGGTAAATAATAAGGAAAAGTTGCTTGCCCAACTTTTTCGTATTTACCAGTTAGACTGGATTACATCTAAAAGACTAGGTGAATATGGCAAGGTTTTACCTTGCAATTCCTCAAACTGTGGTGGTTATACTTTAGAAGCTGAATTAGGTATAACTCCAAATGGATATTCAGAACCTGATTATTTGGGTTGGGAAATTAAGCAGTTTGGAGTAAAAGATTTTAAGCACCTCAATTCCTCGACTATCACGCTTATGACACCTGAACCAACAGGAGGTGTTTATAAAACAGATGGAATTCACAAATTCCTGACACAATATGGATATGCGGATAGAGCAGGTCGAAAAGATAGGATAAATTTTGGAGGTATTCATAAAGCTTACGTTCGACATCCTTCTACTGATCTAGTAATGCATCTCATTGGATTTGATAATACAAGCGGTAAAATTAGGAATTCAAATGGACGAATTGCTTTAATTGACAGGAAAGGCAATGAAGCAGCATCATGGGATTTTAAGTCAATACTTTTACATTGGAATCGCAAACATAACCAAGCCTGTTATATTCCTTCTATTGTAGACAAGAATGGAATCAGAAAATACAAATATGGAAATAAGGTTACATTAGGAGTTGGAGCAGACTTTCAACTTTTCTTAAATCAAACGGCCTTAGGACACATATATTATGACCCAGGTATAAAAATGGAAAATATTTCAACAAAACCTAAGGTGAAAAAGCGAAGCCAATTCAGAATAAAGTCTCGATATTTGAGTAATTTATACAAAAATTATGAATTAATTACTTTGAAACAATAGTGAAATATTGAACGATTATTTTCGGAAAGCAGGGCAGCAGACAGCAAGGCTTGACTGTAGGAGCGGGTAAATGGGTAATCTGAATGCTTCGGTCTTCATTTGTCACAAAAAACTACTTATTCTTTACTTAAAAAGAGTAAATTAGCAAAAAGAATAAGCGGTTATTGCTTCGGTCAGCGGTAACCTGAAAAATTTAGGCTTCGCTCCCCGATCCTGCAGCAAGCCGCCGAAGCGTTACTATGCACAAAATATTGGTAAATGAGATAATGAATTATCTTTAG
>CAYRBD010000089.1:0-13341 GCA_964422465.1 uncultured Chitinophagaceae bacterium | reverse complement strand
GATGAGATGCTGAACATGGGTTTTAAAGAAGACCTGGATACCATCTTATCAAAAACACCGGATCAAAAACACACCTGGCTTTTCTCGGCTACTATGCCAGATGAAGTATTGCGCATATCGCGGCAATATATGAACCAGCCGGTTGAAATGACCATGGGCACCAAAAACCAGGGCAATGAAAATATTGAGCACGTATATTACCCGCTCCGCCTTCGGGATCGTTATGCAGCACTAAAACGCCTGGCCGATTATCACCCGGATATGTTTGGGATCGTATTTTGCCGCACCCGGCGTGAAACGCAGGAAATAGCCGACCGCCTCATAAAGGATGGCTATTCCGCAGATGCCCTTCATGGAGATTTGTCTCAGGCACAACGAGACCATGTGATGAAGCGCTATCGCAACCGGCTGATCCGCCTGTTAATAGCTACGGATGTAGCCGCCCGCGGCATTGATGTGGATGACATTACCCATGTAATTAATTACAGCCTCCCCGATGAACTGGAGAATTATACCCATCGCAGCGGACGTACAGCCAGAGCCGGCAAAACCGGCGTTTCTGTTGTACTGGCAGGCCCCTCGGATTATGGAAAAATCAAGGCGGTAGAAAAACGTATCCGGAAGAAATTCGTGAAAGGGCAATTGCCTTCTCCCGGACAGGTCAGAGAAAAACAACTCTTTAGAGTTGCTAAAAAAATACAGGAAACACTGGTGGAAGAAGAACGCTTCTCTCAGGTTCTACCACAAATCCAGGATCAACTTGAATACCTCTCAAAAGAAGAATTGATCAATCGTATGCTTGCGATGGAATGTGATCGTTTGCCTGCTGTAAAAGATGAACAGATTGAAGAATTTTCAGCTAAAGGAAGTGGAAATTCAGGCAGGGATCATGGAAACCGGACAAAATTATTTATTAATTTGGGGAAGTACGATGGATTGAATAAGTTTGACCTTCTTTCTTTCCTGAGCCGGCATAGCGGGGTAGCAAAACGGGAAATCAGTATTGCAGAGGTAAATAACAGCTTCTCACTGATCCGCCTGGATGCCCCTCTGGCAGAGGATTTAATCTCTGGTCTGAAAAATATTTCCTATGGAGACCGCCCTGTTAGGGTGGAATACCGTACCGGTAGATCGGAAAGAAGAGGAAAGAAAAAAGAAAAAAATTTCAAAAACTCAAAAAAACACTACTTTGAGCCCGGTTTTAATAAAAAAAGGAAGTCAAATACCCATAAATAAACTAATTTTAAATCTTAAATCTTAGACTTTAATTTTTAACTTTTAACACTTTATCAATTATCATTAATTTTATCTAACATGAACATTTTTGTAGGAAACCTGAGTTATCAATTGCACGAGGAAGATTTGGAAGCGCTTTTTGCTGAATTTGGAGAAGTAGCCTCTACCAAGATCATCATTGATAAGTTTACAGGACGGAGTAAGGGATTTGGATTTGTAGAAATGCCGAATGACGAAGACGCTTCCCAGGCTATTGAACAACTCAACGGGAAAGACTCCAACGGACGTCCCCTGCGCGTAAGCAAAGCCCTGCCTCCCAAACCAAGAGACAACAGGAATCGTTACTAAGGAAAACTCTTTTTCCTAAGATAGGACCAAAAAGTAAATTTATTGAGGGCGGATATTCCCATAAGTGAGATCCGCCTTACTCATTTTTTATTGAGTCCTGTTTATTTCCCTGAAAAGACAGCAGTTTTAAGTACCGGAAGGCATAAAACAGACCGCTGACATGCAGACTTTGCATGATTTTGTTATCTGTCAAGAGTTGCATAATTTCTTCAGGCGTGTAAGCCTGAACTTCAATATCTTCATTTGGATCCAGCGTCTGCCCTTGAATTTTATCTCCCTCTTCGGCCAGAAAAAGGTGCGTGAGGTTGTTATTGGTAGAAGGATTGGCAGAAATAACACCTAAAGGGGTAAATTTCCTAAACAGGTAACCTGTCTCTTCCAGTAATTCTCTTCGTACCGCTTCTTCCGGGTTTTCATCTTCAGGATCAATACAACCACCCGGGAGCTCCGGCGAAACTTTTCCAAGGGCATGCCGGTATTGTACAACCATGAGTATTTTACCCTCTTTAGTAAGCGCTACCGCATTTACCCAATCCGGATATTCCATTACATAATAGGGATCTACAATTCTGCCGTCCGGCATCCGGCACCGATCCCGGCGAGCCGTCAGCCAGCCATCTTTAAAAAGGTATTGAGAGGAGACTAACTCCCATTTCATTTCTTTCATTCTTCGCTATATTTACAAGTAAATAAGTACTACTTAGTACATCTTTTTATCTGTTTTGTTTTCCCAGTCTCTAAAAACCTGAAGAGCGAAATCTGATTGAATCTGCCGGAGGAGAACAAACCGCTGGTTAGGATCGAGTTGCAACTGGCTATTAATAAAAGAATCATCAAATCCGATATGGGCGGCATCCTCCTTGGAGTTGCAAAAATAGACCTTGGGAATACGAGCCCAATAAATAGCAGCCATACACATAGGACAAGGCTCGCAGGAAGTGTACAACTCGCAATCTTCAAGACTAAAGGAGTTCAGCCGTTGGCATGCATCCCGGATAGCCATTATTTCAGCGTGTGCGGTAGGATCACGCAGCGCCAATACCTGATTGTACCCTCTTCCTATTATTTCACCTTCCTTCACAATCACACAGCCGAAGGGCCCACCCTTGCCGGATAACATCCCTTCCCTTGACAGATCAATTGCTTCTTTTAAAAATTTCTGAGTATTTGATTCCATAGTTTAAAGCGTTAATGTTTCTCTTAATAAATCCGCCGGATCATGGCCAGCCTATGGGTATATTTACCCACATCTTTATTAAAGATACCGGTTTTGTCCAACTTATCTACCCGCACTTTCCCGGAGGAATGAATGATTTCAATATGATTAAGTATGATCCCCACGTGGGTAATTTTCTGTTTTTCATTTTCAAAAAAAGCCAAATCTCCACATCGGAGAGCCATGCCTTCTTCCAGAAGTTCGCCACAGGCAGCCTGCATGGAGGCGTCCCTGGGAAGCGCTTTCCCCAAAAGACGAAAAACAGACTGAACAAACCCCGAACAGTCGATCCCGTAAGGCGAACGTCCGCCCCATAAATAAGGAGCATTTAAAAATCTGTACGCCATGCTCCGCATCCTTTTTTCCGTAATTTCCTGGTCGCCAGGTTTCAAAGGTTCTCCTTTATACACGATATTCACCTTGCTCCACTGCATCTCACCATGACGCATCCCTTTTAGGAAACTACCCAGGGGCAGGTTCATCGGGTGCCCGCTAACCGAAACACCGGCAAGGATTTCTGAAGTATATTCTTCCGTGGGTTCCTGGTATAATTCCTCCTCAATTGCAGTCATTTGGTTATAAAAAGCCCATCCCTCATACCTGTCAAACTGATTTCTGATGCGAATCCACCCTTCCTCTGTTTTTTCAAGGATAACCGCCGCCTCCCCAAAAAGCAACTGGCTCACCATTTCACTTTTGTTAGAAGGCATCGCTCGCAAGGGCATCACCGGCACCGTGCATATAAGATATTCCATAAGACATAACAGGGTTTTAAGACTTAAAATAAGGTTCTTATAAAAGGTAAAAATAAATAAATAATCTGTACATTTATAGGGTGCAAAAAAATCAATATTCATACCAGAGTGACGAGGAACTGTTGAGCCACTACCGGAACGATCACGATGAAAATTGGATTGGTCTTTTATTAGAGCGCTATCTGCATCTGATCTTCGGGGTATGTATGAAATATTTGAAAAACAAAACCGAAGCTCAGGATCACACACAGCAAATTTGCTTAAAGGTGATTGGAGAAATTCGGAAAGATGAAATCAGGTATTTTAAAGCCTGGCTTTACCAAGTCACCCGAAATCATTGCCTGATGCACTTGAGAAAAGTAAAGCATGAAACCCTCCCCCTGGACGCCACCAGAGAACCGGTAGCTGAAACCTCTCTGAATCATTCGGAATTTATTGAAAAAGAAAAACAATACAACCGCCTGGAGGAGGCTATGAAATCGCTGAATGAAGAACAACAAAGCTGCATCCGGTTGTTTTATTTTCATCAAAAGACCTATCAGGAAATATCCTCGGAGAAAGGCTATTCTCTGAAACAGGTAAAAAGTTATATTCAAAATGGAAGAAGAAATATAAAGCTCTTTATGGAAAAGGAAGATGAAAAATGAACAGGATTTTAAAAGATTAATGATTAGAAGGGTATTTTTATGGATATGCCAAAGGATATTTTTAAGGAAACTACTTGTCTGAGTGAAGAACAATTGCGGGCTTATCTGCATGGTAATCTGAGCCGGGAAGAACGGCATCAGATAGAAGTGCATTTATCTACTTGCGAATTCTGCTCTGAAGCGCTTGAAGGGCTTATTGAAATGGAACAGCCCGATGAACTGCCTGCAATAGTACAGCAAATCAGAAGCCGGTTTAAGCGTCAGCTACGTCGGCATCATTCCCGCAACAGAAAGCCTAAAAGCTACCTTTGGCTCATTGTCATTGTTTTTATCATTATTCTAATTCTTTTGATAGCCTATTTTGCGGTAGATTATACGATGAAAGGAGAACACAGACATCCGTCCCGAACCGAGCAGAGAGAACAGGAACGGTAGCGGGCAGGGGGAGTTCCAGAGTAGTTCCAGATTATAATGGAACATTGAAACTCTGGAACATTGAAAAAAAAGACTTTTTTGTTGTAATTTTACGCCTTCACCACTATACATTTCAACAAGAAATATTATGACACCAGCAAAATTGGGAACACTTGCCGGGGAACTTGAGGGGGCGCTCTACTTTGATACCACCATGAAGAAGCTTTATGCTACGGATGCGTCTGCCTATCGGGAACTTCCACTAGCTGTAGCAATACCTGAAAACGAATCAGACCTTCAAAAATTAATACAATTTGCGTTAAAAGAAAAAACATCCCTTATCCCGCGAACTGCCGGCACCTCCCTTGCAGGACAGGTGGTTGGAAAGGGAATCGTAGTGGATGTATCGCCAAAATTTACGAAAATCATAGAATTGAATGAAGCAGAGCACTGGGTTCGCGTGCAGCCGGGTGTCATACGAGATGAGCTTAACCTGTCTCTTAAACCACATGGCCTTCAGTTTGGGCCGGAAACCTCTACCTCTAACCGGGCCATGATTGGCGGGATGGTGGGAAACAATTCCTGCGGGAGCAATTCCGTCATCTATGGGACAACACGGGATCATCTACTTGAGGTAAAAGCGCTCTTGAGTGATGGCTCCGAAGCCGTATTCCATTCCCTTTCAAAAACGGATTTCGAGAAAAAATGTGACTCGGAAAATAAACTGGAGGCTGCCATTTATCAAAATATGAAGGCGCTTCTTTCAAACCCTGAAAACCAGAAAGAAATCCAGTCTGAATTTCCCGCGACAAATGTCACCCGCAGAAACACCGGCTACGCCCTGGACAGCCTTGCCGATACAGCACCCTTTCGCGAAGGAGGAGAGGATTTTAACTTTTGTAAACTCATAGCCGGGTCTGAAGGGACCCTGGCTTTCATTACAGAGATAAAACTCAATCTCTTACCGCTGCCTCCCGCTGAAGAAGGGTTGTTATGCGTTCATTTCAACACAGTAGATGAGGCACTGCGTGCCAATGTAATAGCCATGCGACACCAGCCTTCTGCAAGTGAACTGATGGACCATTATATACTGGATTGTACAAAAAACAACATCGAACAAAGTAGGAACCGCTTCTTCGTAGAGGGAGAGCCGGGTGCAATCCTGGTCATTGGTTTTCTGTCAGATTCCAGAGAAGAAATTCAGGAAAAAGCAGAGCAATTGAAAAGGGAGCTGAAAGCTGCCGGATTAGGGTACCATTTTCCACTCCTGTTTGGGGACGATACAGCAAAGGTCTGGTCGCTGCGAAAGGCCGGCCTGGGGCTGTTGGGCAATATGCCGGGTGATGAAAAGGCGGTAGGCGTCATAGAAGATACGGCAGTATCCGTGGAAGACCTGCCGGCGTACATTCGGGAGTTTAACGTGATCTTGAAAAAGTACAATTTGTATTCCGTTCATTATGCCCATGCCGGCTCAGGGGAATTACACCTGAGACCCATCATTAATTTAAAAACCCGGGAAGGCAATAAACAGTTTCGCATCATTGCCGAGGAAATAGCCACACTGGTAAAAAAATACAAAGGTTCCTTAAGCGGAGAACATGGAGATGGGCGGCTCCGTGGGGAATTTATCCGACAAATGATTGGTGACCATAATTTTGAATTACTGAAACAGATCAAGAAAACCTGGGATCCCAATGGTATCTTTAATCCAGGTAAAATTGTGGATACGCCCCCGATGAATACCAGCCTCCGTTACGAACCCGGTAAAAAAGCGCCTGAGATAGAAACGATCCTTGATTTTGGACCGGTTACTATTTTACAACATGCCGAGCAGTGTAATGGTACAGGCGTATGCAGAAAGACGGAAAAAACCGGAGGAACCATGTGCCCGAGTTATATGGTTACACATAATGAGAAAGATACCACACGGGCCCGGGCCAATATCATTCGGGAATATCTTACGAACTCGGACAAGGTCAACAAGTTCGACCATAAAGAGATTTATGAGGTAATGGACAATTGCCTGGAATGCAAAGGCTGTAAAAGCGAGTGCCCTTCAGATGTAGATATTGCAAAAGTAAAAATGGAATTTCTACAACATTATTTTGATGCCAATGGCGTTCCCATGCGTTCAAAAATGATCGCACACTTTGGGAAACTGTCTGCCAAAGCTGCAAAGGTTCCCGGGCTTTATAATTTTTTTGTAACAAACAAAATTACTTCCGGTCTTTTTAAGCGTTTTGTTGGCTTTGCACCAAAGCGTTCCATCCCTAAACTTTATTCTACCACCCTGGATAAATGGTTGAAAAAGCATAAACCGGCTCAACGCCAGACGATAAAGAAGGTTTATCTTTTTAATGATGAATTTACAAATTACAATGATACAGAGATCGGCATTAAGGCAGTCAAACTCCTGGAGGCGCTCGGTTATGAAGTAATTTGTCCTGAACATGGAGAAAGCGCCCGCGCTTATATGTCGAAAGGGCTGTTGCGGGAGGCAAAGAAAATAGCAGAAAAAAATGTGCAGTTACTTAAAGACCTGATTACAGCAGAAACCCCATTAGTGGGAATAGAGCCCTCCGCCATCCTGTCTTTCCGGGATGAGTATCCGGACATTGTAGATAAAAGTATGCGGGAAGATGCACGACAGTTGGGAAAAAATGCTTTATTATTCGGAGAATTTATTGCCAGAGAGATGGAAGAAGGAAACATTGGACCACACCAGTTTACCCGGGAAAAACGGATGGTAAAACTACAAGGCCATTGTCATCAAAAAGCGCTTACTTCCATCGCCATTACCCAGAAAATCCTTTCGCTACCCCCGAACTATACCGTACGTATCATTCCTTCCGGCTGTTGTGGAATGGCCGGTTCTTTTGGTTTTGAAAAAGAACATTATGACCTGGCTATGAAGGTAGGAGAACTGGTCTTGTTTCCCGCTGTCAGAAAAATGTCTGAAGATGTGATCATTGCAGCCCCGGGCACCAGTTGCCGTCACCAGATAAAAGATGGGCTCGCAAGAAGAGCCTTTCACCCGGCCGAAATTCTGTTTGATGCATTAGCAGTAGAATAACGATTTAAACTAATTCTTAACCCGGTATTAACTATTCGTTTAAATAATTGTTAAACCAATATAGCAGCGTTAACTTTTTTTGGTTTACAGCATTACATTTGTGTTCCGGGTGGAAAATAAACAGTTATTCATTAGATAAACGCTCATAAATTACGCATCATGAAAAATAAAAACCTGAAGACCATTGCGGTAGTCGTTTTAGTAAGCGCTATTACTGCCGTCATCTGCCTCTTTGCTTTTAAGCATTATTTTATTCCGAAGCAGGATGTGTACGTTTCAGATTCTCCCATGCAGGTACACTACGCACGTTATGAAAAAGACCTTTCAGCCGGCCCCAATGATTTTACTGAAGCGGCCAACACAGTGCTTCCCGCTACGGTTCACATTAATACCAAAGTACCCCCTCAGCAGGTAAGTACCGGCAGGTCCGGCAGTCCTTTCGGAGGATTTTGGGACAACAGTCCTTTTGGGGGAGGAGGACAAATGTACAGTCCGGGAAAACTGGCTTCCGGCTCCGGAGCTATTATTTCGAAGGACGGGTACATCGTAACCTGTAACCACGTGATAGACGGCGCCAGCGAGATCGTAGTAACCCTAAATGACCAGAAAACGTATAAGGCAAAAGTTATCGGAACGGATCCCAATACCGATCTGGCCGTCTTGAAGATTGATGCCACCGGTCTGCCCTATATTACTTTTGGGAATTCGGATGCCATGCAAATCGGGCAATGGGTATTGGCAAGTGGATATCCGCTAAACCTCCAGGCAACCGTTACAGCCGGGATCATCAGCGCAAAATCGCGCCATCTTGGGATTCTCAGTCAGGAAGGCACCAATCCCATAGAATCCTACCTGCAGACAGATGCCGCAGTAAACCCCGGCAACAGCGGAGGACCGCTGGTAAATACCGAAGGCCATCTGATAGGCATCAATGCAGCAATCGCAACCCCCACAAGGAGTTTTGCCGGCTATGCTTATGCCGTACCTTCCAATCTGGTGCGGAAAGTGGTAGATGATATTATGAAATACGGGAAGGTTCAAAGGGCCTTTCTTGGGATTTACATGAACCAAAGCAGGGGCAACAATCCGATGATAGCGGCTTTCAAGCATCCTGGTCAGAATGTTCAAACCGGGGTAATGGTCGCCGGAGTAACTAAAGATGGCGCCGCTGCAAGCGCAGGCCTACAAAAAAATGACCGTATCACCGAAGTAGATGGCACTAAGATCATAAACCAAAATGACCTGCTGGGCATCCTGGCCCGTCACCATCCGGGGGATAAGGTCAAAATTACCTACATGAGAGGAGACACTGAACATCAGGCCAGCGTAGTTTTGAAAAACCGGAACGGCACCACTGCCATCGTTAAAAATACCATTATTGACGCCCTGGGGGCACAATTTATCACACTGACCCCCGATCAGGCTAAGCAATTGGGTATATCCGGAGGCGTTTTAGTAAAAAATATTGGAAGCGGTCTCATTAAACAGCAGACTGATATGGAAAGTGATTTTGTCATCGTGCAGGTTGGGAACTATTCGGTGAGGAACGTGAATGATTTGAAGGAAGCCTTTGAAAAACAAGGAAATAATGTCATGATCCGCGGCTTTTATCCGGGGTACACCGGCATGATGTATTATGCTATCCATGACGTGAAATCCGCAATTGTGAATTAATGCAGAAAGCGTAAAGCTCAAAGCACAAAGCAGGAAGTGGTATTTGACACAAAATCAAAACAACCATTTTCTGCTTTCTGTATAAAACAACCGTCCTCTTTCGGCTGCGCAATGATAGTGGTTTCGACTTCACGATAATGGTCGTTTCAATTCGGCTCAAGGCTCGCTGCAAATTGTCAACTGCAAGTTGCCAACTGTCAATTGCAAATTGCCAACTGTGCCAACTGCCAATTGCAAAATAATATCCTACTCCATGCAACGGGAAATGGTTTTTATAGAATTATATTTTATCTTTGCCCTCTTATTTGAAATATAGTTACAAACTTGAATACAAATGCAATTTAAAGGGCTGGTTAAGTTTTTTACAGTGGTGTTGATACTGATATCTTTATATCAGCTTTCCTTTACCGTTGTAGTAAATCGTGAAGATAAGAAGATTGATGCTCAGGCTGATTCGTGGGTACAAAACAGATATCCTTCCGCTCAGGAAAAATATCCTGATAATAAACAGCAACAGGTACTCTACGGAGATTTTCTGGATTCCGTAAAACGGGAAAGAGTACAGTTTATAGAAGACAGCACCTCAGACCAGGTTGTTTACAACACCCTAATCAAGAAATACACGTTACCTGAAGCCAAGGCGCAGCAGTTGAGCCTGGGTTTGGACCTGAAAGGAGGGATGAATGTAGTGCTGGAAGTATCCCTCCGGGACCTTATTCACACTATGGCTAACAATACGACTGATCCTGCCTTTAATAAGGCGCTGGATATGGCCGAGGAAGAAAAAGCCAATAGTTCCGCAGATTATATCACTCTTTTTCAACAAGCCTGGCAGAAGGTGAAACCAGCTAATGAAAGGCTGGCTCCTTTATTTTCGAATGCTTTTGAAAAGCGAATTAATTTTAATTCTTCTGATGATGAGGTTATCAGCGTGATCCGCTCAGAATCCCGGGATGCCATCAAAAGAACTTATAACGTATTGCAGGAAAGAATAGACAAGTTTGGAGTTGCACAGCCGGAAATCAACCTGGATATCAATAAAGGAGTGATCACAGTTGCCTTACCTGGGGTTCACAATCCCAAGCGCGTTCGCCAATATCTCCAGGCCACTGCCAAATTAGAATTTTGGGAAACCTTCCAGGCGGACCAGGATTTTGTAAACAACGTGCTGCAGCCGATGGATCAGGCCGTGGCCGCATCAATATCTCCCTCCTCCAAAAAGACTACGCAGAAAGACAGTTCAGACCAAAAGACTCAAAAAGAAGTTCAAAAAGACACAAGCAACCTGGGGGCGCTGGCTAACCTGGTGAATAGCGGTTCCAATTCAGATACTTCCGGTGGGGAATTATCCGAGTTGGCTGGTAAAAATCCCTTGTTAAGCCTATTAAGACAACCCCGGACTTACGCTGCCATAGGCTCTATTTCCATTGCGGATACAGCTACTTTTGAAAGATATATTCATCTGCCCGCAGTACAAAGAGTAATGCCCCGCGATCTGAAATTCCTGTTTGGCGCTAATGATCAGCCTAATGCGGATAAGAACGTAGTGGATGTGTATGCGATCAAAACCGTTCCGGGAAGTGATAAGCCAAAGCTTGGCGGGGAACATGTGGTAGATGCCCGACAGGATATGGACATGAACGGAAAACCCGAGATCAGCATGACCATGGACAACGTGGGCGCTAAGATATGGGCCAAAATGACCGGTGATAACATTCATAAGCCCATTGCCATTGTATTGGATAATGTTGTTTATTCTGCACCGGCCCCAAGTGAAGAAATTACGGGAGGGCGCTCCTCCATTACCGGGAGTTTTACCATTCAGCAGGCTCAGGATCTGGCCAACATCCTTCAAACGGGTAAATTACCCGCCCCTGCACAAATTGTTCAGGAGCAGGTAATCGGGCCTACACTTGGTCACGAGTCCATCGTAGCAGGTGCCAAGTCCTTTATTATCTCTTTTATTATCATCTTCTTATTGATGCTGCTGTATTACAATACAGCCGGAATGGTTGCTAATATTGCGCTGATACTGAATATGTTCTTTACGGTAGGGGTGCTGGCGGCATTGGGTGCCACGCTGACGTTGCCAGGTATTGCAGGTCTGATCCTGGCTATTGGTATGGCAGTAGATACAAACGTAATCATTTTTGAACGTATTAAAGAAGAGATTGTCAAAGGAAAAGGCTACACGACAGCCATATCCGACGGGTACAAGCATTCCTATGCCCCTGTGCTGGATGGCCAGATCACCACCCTGTTGACAGCTATCATTCTTTTCTACTTTGGTCTGGGGCCGGTGAAAGGCTTTGCCACCACGCAGATTTTAGGAATCCTGCTTTCCCTGTTTACAGGAATCCTCATATCAAGGATCATTGAAGATTACTGGACCGGCAAAAACAGACACTTTAACTACTTCACGAACCTTTCCAGAAAAATATTCCAGCGGTCTCACTTCAACTTTGTGAAAGCCAGAAAAGTGACCTATGTTATTTCAGGCTGTATCATCATATTGGGCATAGCTTCTTTCTTTCACGGATTCAATGAAGGGGTAGAGTTTTCAGGTGGACGTAGCTTTACGGTCCGTTTTGACAAGCCCGTTGAGGTACAGGATATCAGGGAATCCCTGAAGAATGCTTTCGATGGAGAATACCCCATCGTGAAAACCGTGAATACCGCCAATCAGGTTAATATTACGACCTCCTACCTCATCGACCGTCAGGGTAAGGCTGTAGATTCGCTTGTTGAACATACCTTATATACCGGTCTGCAATCCTACCTGCCAGCCGGAACAACTTACAATCAATTTGATACACAGTACAAATTAAGTTCACAAACCGTATTGCCTACCATTTCAGAAAACCTGAAAAAAGGCGCTGTAGAGGCTGCAATTATAGGATTAATTGCTATCTTCCTTTATATTTTGATTCGGTTTCGCAGGTGGCAATTTTCTACAGGAGGGTTGTTCTCCGTATTTCATGACGTCTTAGTCGTGATTATTGTCTTTTCCTTCCTGAAAGATATTGTACCCTTTTCCATGGAAATAGACCAGCAGTTTATCGCGGCGGTGCTTACCGTGATTGGTTATTCCATTAATGATACCGTGATTGTGTTTGACCGAATACGTGAGTATTTCAGGGACCTGAAAGGAGTGGACCGGAATACGGTAATCAACCGGGCTATTAACGACACCCTGAGCCGCACGATCATGACCTCTGCCACGGTATTCATCGTGTTACTGATATTGTTTATTTTTGGAGGAGAATCTACACGCGGCTTTGCCTTTGCAATGCTTATTGGTGTAATAACCGGTACATATTCTTCCATCTTTGTTGCCGCTCCCGTTCTGGTGGACTTCGATCCCAAAAACAAATTGGTGACTGCAGAAGAAGCCAAAAATCAGGCGAAGAAAGCACGCTTGGAATCGGTTTCTACAAAATAAGTATCTTGTAATTATGAACCGTCAACTTACTTATATCATACTGATTGTAATTGTTTTGATATTTGTGGGTATGATGGTAAGAGATTGGCGGTTTTCCTCAAAAAAAGAAGAAAAAAAGCCTCCACAAAATCCGGCCTCAAAATCCGATTTACAAATTACTCTTCCTTTAAGCCTTCAGGCATACGAAAGGCTGGTGGTTTTTTTAGAGCGTGCCCGCCCCGAAGCCCTGGTACGCAGGCTTTACCGGCCCGAACTGAATGTACAGGCCATGCGGCAGGTGATCATCCGGAACATACGCTCCGAATACGAGCATAACCTCTCCCAACAGATATATGTAAGTCTCTCAGCCTGGGAGGCCGTGTCTAATGCGAAAGAACAGTTGATCCATTTAGTGAATGTCACTGCATCCCGGCTCCCCGCCGATGAAAAAGGGAGCCTGTTACAGAAGGCGCTGCTGAACCTGGACCTTCATGAAAAAGACCTGCCCGTTTCCACAGCGCTAAAGGTCGTGAACAGCGAGGCCAAAAAGCTGTTAG
>CAYRBD010000088.1:10312-13450 GCA_964422465.1 uncultured Chitinophagaceae bacterium | reverse complement strand
GCCGAAAATGGGAATATTGCCATTTGTGGAGAAATAGACCTGGAAGCTGTAAAGGGAAAACCTTTTATCGTAGCTATTGGTTTTGGAATGAATGCCAATGAGGCTGCTCAACGTGCCCGGGCCAGCATCCTGAGCAATTATGAAGAAACGAAGAAAGAGTATATCGCGGACTGGAAAGCCTTTCAGAAGTCTATTCATGATTTTCTGCCCGGGGGAGCCCCTAAGACTCCACATGGTAAAGAAGATGCCTCCCGGCGGAAGAAGGCCAACCTTAATCTTTTTCGTATCAGCGCTGCCACCATATTGACGCATCACACCCAACAATTTCCCGGTGCTTATATCGCAAGCCTTTCCGTTCCCTGGGGGTTCTCAAAGGGAGATGACGATTTGGGAGGCTACCATCTGGTATGGCCACGCGACTTGGTAGAAGTAGCCGGTGGCATGCTGGCAGCAGGTATGCATGGTATGGCTGTTAAGGTTTTACGATTTCTCAGGCTGGTACAGGAACCGGACGGCCATTGGTTTCAAAACCTCTGGCTTGATGGAAGTTCTTATTGGAATGGCATCCAGATGGACGAAACAGCCTTCCCTATTTTATTGGTGAACATGTTAATCAGAGAAGGGGCATTGAAAAGAGAAGATCTGGGAGAATTTTACCCCATGGTTCGTTCGGCAGCACAGTTCTTAGTGCAAAACGGCCCCTGCTCGGAGCAGGACCGCTGGGAAGAAAATTCGGGCTATTCTCCCTTCACGCTGGCGGTAGAGATTTCAGCCCTTTTGGTGGCGGCAGATATCATGGAATGGGCAAAGGAACGCAAACTCGCCCGCTACCTTAGAGAAACAGCCGACTTATGGAACGATAACATTGAGGCCTGGACCTACGTAGAAGATACCGAAGAAAGCAGAAAACATGGAATAGAAGGGTACTATGTACGGATTGCCCCGCCAAATGTGGGGGATACGCCCGAGTTGGACGATGACATTATTTTAATTAAAAATCTGCCTGACTCTAACCAGATGGTTTCCGCAAAGGTTGTCAGCCCGGATGCACTCGCCCTGGTGCGCTTTGGACTACGTGCAGCGGACGACCCCAAAATACGGAATACCATCAAAATAGTAGATGCCACTTTGAAAGTAGAAACTCCAAATGGCGATTGCTGGCATCGTTATAACTATGATGGCTATGGGGAACACGAAGATGGTACACCTTTCAACGGCACGGGAACAGGCAGGGCCTGGCCTCTGCTTACCGGCGAACGCGCTCATTATGAAATTGCCGCAGGAAACCTGGAGCGGGCGGCAGAGTTACAAGAGTCTATGGGAAACTTTGCCAACGAGGGCGGTATGATTCCAGAACAAATCTGGGATAGCGAAGACATTCCCGAAAAAGAACTTTTCCTGGGGCAGCCCTCAGGCTCCGCCATGCCGCTCGTTTGGGCACACAGTGAATATTTAAAGCTCTGTCGGTCCTTGCATGACAAAGCCGTGTTTGACCAGCCGGAGAAAACATATCAGCGTTACGTGGTGCAAAAGAAAAAATCTGCCATGAATTTCTGGCGGTTTAGTAGAAAACTCAGAACCATAAGCGCCCGAAAGAAGAAATTGAGAATTGAAGCACACGAGCCTTTTACGCTTCACTGGAGCATGGATGGATGGAATACCATAGCGGACACCAACAGCTCTGATACCGGCCTCGGCATGAGCCTGGTGGACCTGAAACTGGATAAAATCAAAGCCGGCTCCGAAATTGTTTTCACTTTCTGCTGGCAAAAAGATGCCCGTTGGGAAGGCCGGAACTTTAAGGTTAAAGTAGTGTAAATTAATGAAGAGCCCTTCTCTTAAAGATATTGCCGCCAGGGCAAAGGTATCTCCTACCACAGTTTCATTTGTTTTAAATGGGAAGGCTACCGAAAAACGAATCAGCAAGGCTGTTATAGCTCGCGTAAAGAACATTGTGAAAGAGATGAACTACAAGCCGAACCAAATGGCTCGTGGGTTGCGTACGGGAAGTACCCATACGCTTGGCCTCATGGTAGAGGATATTTCTAACCCCTTCTTTGCCCGGTTGGCTAAAACGATAGAAGATGAGGCAGAGCAATATGGTTACGAGGTAATCTTTTGCAGTACGGAAGATAAGGAGGAAAGAGCTGCAAAACTTCTGCAGACGCTCAAATATCGCCAGGTAGATGGTTATATTCTAACCCCTACCATCGGCTTGGAACACGACATTAAAGCCCTGTTGGAAGAAGACCAACCCCTGGTGTTGATAGATCGGTATTTTCCTTCTTTGTCCAGTTCTTACGTGATCATTGACAACTATCGTGGAGCCTACCTTGCTACCGAACATTTATTGAAGAATGGTTACCGAAAGATTGCTATTGTTACCACCTCCTCACGTCAACAGCAAATGAGCAAAAGGCGAGAGGGTTTTCTTCAGGCCTTAACAGACCGGCGGGTATCCCACGATAAGAATTTGGAATTGGAACTGCCGTTTAACAGCCAGGAGGCATTTTCTATCCAAAAAATTTACGATTTTCTTGAGAATGCAAGGCCCGATGCAGTTCTTTTCGCAACCAACTACCTGGCCATATCCGGCTTAAAAGCTATAAAAAGACTGGAATGGGGAATACCGGAACAGATAGGGATGGTAAGCTTTGACGACCATGATGCTTTCAGCCTTTATGACCCGCCTATAACCTGTATCTCTCAACCAATCTCCCTTATTGGGGAAAAGGGCGTTACTCTTCTTATGGAAGCCCTCCAAATGCCGGATAATAAGTCGCCCACACAGTACGTTTTGGAACCGGAATTAGTGATCAGAGCCTCTTGCAGAGGAGTGCTTTAAGGAGTTAGTTATAAAATAGGCTACCCTACGGCTTCCCATTCAATAACAGTCTTAATAGAATTAACATCATGAACTTCAAAAGCTTTTTGAAACTGATCCACTGGTATTTTATCCGTGATCACCTTACGAATGGCTTCCGGGTATTTTTGGTTTGCCCCACTCAACTCTTCAATGCCTTTTTTGAAATCAGCTACGCTGGCATTTACGCTCCCCAGCATGATTTGATTTTTTAGCACCATCTGCTGCAATAAAGGAGCTGCTACAATATCCACGGGCCGTTCTCCCGCCGGGAT
>CAYRBD010000088.1:0-10212 GCA_964422465.1 uncultured Chitinophagaceae bacterium | reverse complement strand
GCCTCTGAGTCGTAAAATAAAGGCTGCCAGCAGGCCAATGGGTCCCAAACCGGCCACCAGCGTTTTTTTCCCTTTTATCCATGTACCGGGTACGGCCTCCGGGATTCTTGCACACTGAATACGAACAGATTCATTGATTGCCTTTTCCGATACAGACATCGGTTCGGCCAGAACGCCTATATCCTTAATAGCCTCCGGAATTTTAACCACATAGCGCTCCAGGTCCACCGCATATTCTACCTGATACCCGTCCCGGCCTTTAATTCCTCTTTCTGTATATTCTCCTTTTGGACACATGTCGTTGTGACTGCCACAAATACAAACTTCGCAATCCCTGCGGACGGAAAACATGGCATAATCTCCGGGTTTTACCTCGGTAACAGCCTTCCCCGTGGCGACTACTTTTCCAAAGTTTTCATGGCCGATCACCAGTTCTTTGCTTCCCGGCGGAGGATCGGCTCTTCCGCCTTCTACTTCTTCCCGGTCTGTACCACAAATCCCAACCTGCATAATCTTTATTTTTATTTCATGGGGGTCCTGAATTTGAGGCTCCTCACGTTCGGTCATAAATGCATTTTTGTGCTCGGGAACAATGGCAATCGCTTTCATAATTCATTTTTTTGGGTTAGCAAAAGTAAAAGGGTAGCAACTGAGCAGGTTTCACCTTGTAAATATAGGGCTTTTTTTAAAAAGATTTGAAAACCCGTTGCTTTAAGTTTGCGCCTGACCGGATAGAATGAATCTGGCCATTCTTTTTCTTTCACCGATCAACATGAGTCCGATAAGGATCTTGACGCTACTGTAGATTATCGAGGAAAATCCTTGATTAATACCCGATGTAGAAAGTTGACTGATACGCAAATAGACATATACCTGTTGGAAAAGAGAAGGAACTTCGATAATGATCAAGAACAGGCCGGTAACAATAAGGGCGATCAAAAGGATAGCATGAAGTGACAGGTTAAAGGAGAACAATTCTTGGTCAAATCCATGATCAAGTTTTAACCAGTGGATAATTTTTTCAGATTTAAAAATGAGCAGATAAGACACAACCACATAGACAGCAAGTATTAAAATGCCGTAAATGAAAAGCCCGATGGTTCCATCTGCTGAAGGACCGTTTAAAAATAGAAAACCTGAGAAGGCCTGTGGAATAGCTTCCACAATATCTTTTATAAAAAATATTCCTAAAACTTTTAAAACTGCTAAAAAGAGATTTTTGGGGGTCATGGAAAAGTATTTATATTAAATAAGGATTAGGGGGCTTCTTTTTATACGCTGCGATATCTTTATCCAGTAAATAAATCCTCCGTTCACTTCCACCAGTCCAGTAGAATCTTTCCGATCCGTTCAAATTCAATCAGGAACCCATCGTGTCCATAGAGGGAATCAATTTCATAATAGGCGGCACGCGGCATGTTGCGTGCGAGGAAACGCTGTTCTTCTACGGGACAAAGAATATCACTGGTAACCCCAATGATCAACGTCTTCTGATACATGCTTTGTAAAACCGCCTCAATGGTATTGGCCCGACCACGTGCAATGTTGTGGCTGTCCAGCGCTTTGGTGAGCAGCCAGTAGCTTTGCGCGTTAAACCGCTTTACCAGTTTATCGCCCTGATAATTAATATAGGAAGAGGATTTGAAATGATCGGTCTTGTTAAAATCCGGATCCGATTGCTGGTCAACAAAGGTTTGATAGTTGCGATAGGTTAGCATACCGATGGCTCTGGCTGCTTTCATGCCTTTAGCCCCTGCTTTAGGAGAAGCATCCTGCCAGGTACAATCTGCTTCTATAGCCAGCCGTTGCGAGGTATGGATTGCTATCCCCCAGGCGCTTTCTGAAGCGCCGGTTGCCAGAAGGAACAAACGCTGGATAGTTCCCGGTTCCAGAAGGGCCCACTCCAGGGCCTGGTATCCACCCATAGAACCACCAGCCAGCAGACCGATTTTTTTAATGCCCAGGTGTTGACGTAGTAGGATATGTGCCTGGACGAGGTCCCGGATGGTCATGCGCGGGAAAGTGTGGTAATAAGGATTGCCGGTTTTAGGATTTCGGGTAAGCGGGCCGGAACTGCCGTAACAGGATCCCAGGATATTCGCACAAACAATAAACTCTTTTTTGGGATCCCAGGCTTTGCCTTCCCCGGCCAGGCCGCTCCACCAGTCGGTGGCATTGGAGCTGGCCGTAAGGGCATGGCAAATCCATACTACATTATCCCCGGCTTCATTAAGCTGGCCATAAGTATGATAACCAATGGTGATTTCGGGGAGTAGCTCTCCCGATTCCAGCTTAAAAGGATGTTGGTATGTATAGGTATGGAAGGACAACTTGTTGTATCTTGCAGTCTTAATTTCGGGCAAAATTAAGGTTTTGTTTACCTTTATTTTAATAATTGTTTAATCCTGTATAAATCACACACGAAAATTAAATTCAAAGAAGTATGAAAATCAAATTGAAAAGAGTAGATGATGCCTTTAATATGCTGGCAGTAGATGAATTAGGACATGAAGTTTTTATGGATTCTTCTGTAGAAAATGGAGGTAAAAATAAAGGAGTGCGCCCCATGAGCATGCTGATCATGGGCATGGGGGGCTGTTCTGCTATCGATGTTGTCATGATCCTGAAGAAGCAACGGCAGCCGATTGACGACCTGGCCATTGAGTTGGAGGCTGAAAGGGAAAAGGGAAAGGAACCGGCCTTGTGGAGTAAAGTAAAGGTTCGGTTTATCCTGAACGGGAATATTGATAAAAAGAAAGCAGAGAAGGCGGTCAGCCTGTCCATGGAAAAATATTGTTCTGTGGCAGAAACGTTAAGAAAAGCAGGAACAGAGCTTAGCTGGGAGACAGAAGTAATTACCAATAAGTAAGATAACCATAATTTGTAACCGGTAGAAGGCACGTCGCCGGGAAATATTTTTTTTAAATTGTTTTGTAATATAAAAAAGAGGCTATACCTTTGCAGTCCCAAAATTTTCAGGGAGATTGCCCTGCAATGAATTTAGGAATATGGCACAAAGAATTAGAATTAAATTAAAATCCTACGATCACAACCTGGTGGACAAGTCTGCTGAGAAGATCGTGAAAACCGTGCGTAGTTCGGGAGCCGTAGTAACCGGTCCGATTCCTCTGCCAACGGAGAAAAAAGTTTTCACCGTATTACGCTCTCCGCATGTGAATAAAAAGGCCCGTGAGCAGTTTCAACTGAGTACACACAAGCGGTTGATGGATATATATACTTCCTCTTCCAGAACGGTAGATGCGCTTTCTAAGCTGGATTTGCCTTCCGGAGTGGATGTAGAGATAAAAGCATAAAATTTATTTAGATAATCCCTTATCCTGAGGATAGCATTGCGAACCCCCTCAGGCAATGAGAAAAAGGAACAACATGAAAGGTATCCTTGGTAAAAAGGTCGGAATGACCAGCATTTTCCTTGACAATGGAATGCAAATTGCCTGCACGGTTATTGAAGCAGGCCCCTGTACCGTTACTCAGGTGAAAACCGATGAAACGGATGGCTACAATGCCATTCAGATTGCTTACGGTGAACGGAAACCCAAAAATACTTCCAAAGGACTTAGCAATCACTTTGCTAAAGCCGGAACCTCTCCCAAGCGCGTTATTAAAGAATTCAGGAATTCCTCTCTCGACAAAAAGTTGGGCGATGTAATTACCTGCGACATCTTTGAAAGAGGAGAAGAAGTTGAAGTGATTGGCACCTCAAAGGGGAAAGGCTTTCAAGGCGTGGTAAAGCGTCATGGTTTTCATGGGGTAGGAGAAGCTACCCACGGACAGAAAGACCGCCAGCGCCACCCGGGGTCCATCGGAGCCTCTTCCGACCCCTCCCGCGTATTTAAAGGTATGCGTATGGGCGGACGTATGGGCGGAGAACGAGTGAAAGTAAAAGGCCTCAGCGTGGTTCGGGTGTACCCGGAAGAGAATTTGGTATTGGTGAGTGGATCGGTTCCCGGCCACAATGGTTCCATCGTTTTAATTCAGAATTGATATGCAACTCGAGGTATTAAATATTGAAGGACAAAAGACTGGCAGATCAGTTAACCTGCCTGATGATATTTTTGGGATAGAACCCAATGATCATTTGATATACATGGCGGTTAAACATTACCGTGCTGGTAAGCATCGAGGCACCCATAAAACAAAAGGACGCAGCGAAATACAGGGCTCTACCCGTAAGTTGCATCGTCAGAAAGGCACAGGCGGCTCTCGTAAAGGAGATATTAAGAACCCTTTATATCATGGCGGAGGAACCGTATTTGGTCCCAAACCTCACAGCTATGGATTTAAGATGAACAGAAAGGAAAAGGACCTGGCTAAGATGTCGGCTTTGGCATATAAAGCGGCTGCTGACGCTATCCGGGTGGTAGAAAATTTTCAACTTGATGCTCCTAAAACCAAAACAGCAGTATCCACATTGGAGAGCCTGGAAATGGCAAACAAAAAAGTTTTGTATGTTTCTGCCGAGCAGGACGATAATGTAATTCTCTCTCTTCGCAACATCCCCAAAGTGAAAAGCGCCGTGTTGAGTGATATCAATACCTATGATATTATGAACAGCAACTTTTTGATTTTGACAGAAGATGCGGCCAAAGTCCTGTCTGAGGAGGAAGGTCAGGAAGAAGAGGTGAAAGAAGATAAATAAAATATAAGCGACTAAAGAATTTAGAAATGAAATTAGCAGATGTTTTGATTCGGCCCGTGCTTTCAGAAAAAGCGAACAACCTGTCGGAAAAGGCAGGACGATATACCTTTGTTGTAGCTCGTAAAGCCAACAAATTGGAAATCAAAGCTGCAATAGAAGCTTTTTATGGAGTGGATATAGTCCGTGTCAACACAATGGTAGTACCGGCTAAAGCCAAAAGCCGTTATACCAAAGCGGGGGTTATTTCAGGTCGCCGCCCCGCATACAAGAAAGCCGTTGTAACAGTCGCAGAAGGAGACAGCATCGATATTTTTGAAAGTATTTGATTGAATAAATAAATCCTTAGAGGCAGATTTCGATTTGCCTTAAAGATAGAGAAGAAAAGCAGAATCATGGCCTTAAAGAAATTTAAACCAGCAACACCCGGAACCCGTTGGAGAGTAGGAAATGCCTATAGCGAGGTTACCACGAGCAGCCCGGAGAAAAGTCTTCTGGCTCCTATCCGACGCAAAGGCGGCCGCAATGTACAGGGCCGTATGGTGGTGCGCAATGTAGGAGGCGGTCATAAAAAACGCTACCGTATTATTGATTTCAAAAGAGATAAGAAAGAGATTCCTGCTACGGTAAAAACCATTGAATATGACCCCAACAGGAGTGCCTATATCGCCTTGCTGTCCTATGTAGATGGAGAAAAGAGGTATATAATTGCTCCACAAGGTCTGCAGGTAGGCGCGAAGATCATCAGTGGCGATAACGTGGCTCCGGAAGTGGGAAACGCGCTTTTGTTGCAAAATGTTCCACTGGGAACGGTATTGCATAACATAGAAATACGTCCTGGTTGCGGTGGAGTGATTGCACGTGGTGCAGGCACCTATGCACAAATAACAGCTCGCGAGGGGAAATACGCTATCCTGAAGATGCCCTCCGGGGAATTCAGGAAGATTTTGGTTACCTGTATGGCTACCGTTGGAACGGTTTCCAACTCCGACCATATCCTACAGTCTATGGGTAAAGCCGGACGTAACCGTTGGCGCGGACGTCGCCCGCGTGTACGCGGAGTGGCTATGAACCCCGTTGATCACCCAATGGGTGGTGGAGAAGGGAAGGCTTCTGGCGGACTACCCCGTTCCAGAAACGGACAATATGCCAAAGGTCTGAAAACCCGTAACCCTAATAAAGCCTCTAACAGGTTGATTGTACAGCGCAGAAAACGAAAGAAAAAATAAATTTTAGCATTAATTAACTGATAGTAACATGGCTCGTTCCATAAAAAAAGGTCCTTATATTGAACATTCCCTCATGGAAAAAATTGAGGCAATGAATGAGGGCATCAAAAAGAAATCTGTGATTAAAACCTGGAGTCGCCGGTCCACTATTTCTCCCGAATTTGTCGGACATACACTGGCAGTACACAATGGGAATAAATTTATTCCCGTGTATATCACTGAATATATGGTAGGACATAAACTGGGAGAGTTTGCCCCTACCCGGAACTTCAGAGGTCACGCTAATAAAAAATAATACAATGGAAGCTGTAGCAAAACTGAGAAATAATCCCACTTCTACCAGGAAGATGCGTCTGCTGGCTGATCTGATCCGGGGAATGGAAGTAGAGAAAGCTTTAAATGTGTTGAAATTTCATCCAAAACATTCCAGCCGGCCGCTGGAGAAATTATTACTTTCAGCAGTAAACAATTGGGAACAGGCCAACACAGGAGAACGTGTAGAGGATGCGGATCTTTACGTGAAAACCATTTTTGTAGATGGAGGCACCATGCTTAAAAGATTGCGTCCGGCGCCGCAGGGGCGGGCATACCGTATTCGCAAACGTAGCAACCATGTAACCCTCGTGGTGGATGCAAAAAACCAGGCTAATTACAGCGAACCGGAGGCCGTGGAAGAAGTGCCCGAAAAGGAAATTGAACAAGAAGAAAAATAATATTAAAACAGAATAAGTACTAAAAGCGAAACATGGGCCAAAAAACAAATCCGATAGGAAACCGTTTAGGAATCATTCGCGGATGGGATTCAAACTGGTACGGCAGCAAAAGTGATTTTGCACCGAAGTTGGTTGAAGATCATAAAATCCGTGCCTATCTTGATGCCCGCATCAACAAAGGCGGTATTGCCAGAGTAGTCATTGAACGTACCCTGAATAAACTAATCATTACTATTCATACCTCTAAACCCGGTATAATCATTGGGAAAGGAGGCTCGGAAGTAGATCGCATCAAGGAAGAACTAAAAGCCCTCACGGACAAGAGCGATGTGCAGATCAATATTTTAGAAATTCGCCGTCCGGAGATAGACGCCAATATTGTTGCCGAAAATATAGCCAGGCAGATTGAAAGCCGTATTAATTATAAACGCGCTATTCGCATGGCTATTGCTACTGCGCTGCGCATGGGGGCCGAAGGTATAAAGGTAAAGGTTAGTGGTCGTTTGGGAGGAGCGGAAATTGCCCGTTCCGAAGAAATGAAACAGGGAAGAACCCCGCTGCACACCTTCCGTATGGATATTGATTATTGTGAAATTGCGGCTAATACGGTTTATGGGAAAATCGGAATTAAGGTTTGGATTTGTAAGGGAGAAGTATTGGGAAAAAGAGACCTGAATCCGAATTTTGTTGCCGGAGGCGGGAAACGGAGCCGCGGGCACGAGAGAGACCGCCGGGGCGGAAGAAGAGGCGGAGGAAGAAAATAAAAAGCTGAATTCCGCAACAGCATATTATTAAGCATCTGAAGCGTAGCTGCATCGATAAATTTTGAATCATGTTACAACCTAAAAAGACTAAACACCGTAAAGTTCATAAAGGACGTATCAGGGGAGAAGCCCAGAGAGGAAGTTCTATTGCCTTTGGTTCTTTTGCCCTGAAAGCACTGGAGCCCAAGTGGATCACAGACCGCCAGATTGAAGCTTCCCGTGTAGCATTAACCCGCCACATGAAGCGTGAGGGAGGGGTGTGGATTAGAATATTTCCCGACAAGCCGATTACCAAAAAGCCTGCCGAGGTGAGAATGGGAAAAGGTAAAGGAAGCCCTGATCATTGGGCGGCAGTTGTAAAACCAGGCCGTATTTTGTTTGAGATAGATGGTGTTCCCCTGGAAGTGGCACGTCAGGCATTGAACCTGGCAGCTTCCAAACTGCCCATTAAAACCAAATTTGTCATCCGCAGAGATTATGATTATAACAACTAAAAGGTTGTTCGATTTCTGCCCAAGGAAATAATTAAAAAGCATTAATAAAAGAAATAGCATGGCTCAGGAAAAATTAGAACTCCATACCTTAAGCGACCATGACCTTAGCGCCAGGATTGCAGAGGAACAGATGAGGCTGAAGAAGCTAAAGTTTAGCCACGCGGTTACGCCTATTGAAGATCCATTGACTATCAGGAGCCTGAGAAGAGATATTGCGCGGTTGAAAACAGAACAGCGTAAAAGAGAACTGAACGCAAATACAAATAAAGGTTAAAAAAACGTTTTTTATACCCGGCAAGGGATAAAGTTAAACATCATGGCCGAAGAAAGAAATTTAAGAAAAACCAGGATTGGTATTGTTACGAGCAATAAAATGGATAAATCCGCTGTCGTTACTGTTCATAGAAGACTGCGCCATCCACTTTACGGGAAATTTGTGAAAAAGTCCACCCGTTATATTACACATGATCAAGACAATGCCTGTGGAGTAGGAGACCGGGTACGTATTATGGAAACCCGGCCCCTTAGTAAGAATAAAAGGTGGAGACTGGTTGAAATAATTGAAAAAGCAAAATAATTTATAAAGCTCAGATAAAATGATCCAGCAAGAATCCAGACTTAGGGTGGCCGATAACAGTGGCGCGAAAGAGGTGCTCTGTATTAAGGTGTTGGGTAATTCCGGACAGGATTATGCACACATCGGGGATAAGATCGTGGTCACAGTAAAGGATGCCCTGCCTGCCGGCGGTATCAAGAAAGGAACCGTGAGCAAAGCCGTTATTGTTCGTACCAAGAAGCAATTGCGGCGGACGGATGGTTCTTACATCCGCTTTGATGACAATGCGGTGGTTTTGCTAAGCAACACTGATGATCCCCGGGGAACGCGTATTTTTGGCCCCGTGGCACGTGAACTCAGAGATAGAGGATATATGAAAATTGTATCCCTGGCCCCGGAGGTATTATAATTTTTAAAGTGTATTTAAAAATGTACCTTTGCAGCCCGAAATTTGAAAAAAATATTTTGACAGACGTCATTTGATTGTCTTTTATACAGAATTTAAAATCATGAAGCGACGATTTAAACCCAAATTGCATATCAAAAAAGGAGATATGGTAGCGGTGATTGCAGGAAATGATAAAAACAGGAGCCATCCACACAAGGTACTGGAAGTGTTGCCAGAAGAAAGACGTGTATTGGTAGAAGGGGTGAATATTCGTACCCGCCATACCAAGCCCAGTGCACAGAACACCAAAGGTGGCATTGTAAAGCAGGAGGCGCCGATTCATATTTCTAACGTCATGCTATGGGATTCAAAATCTGATGCCCCTTCGCGTATTTCACAGGAGAAAAAAGACGGCAGACGAGTTCGTATTGCTAAAAAATCAGGGGAGGAAATTAAATAATGGCTGAAAATAAATACATACCCAGGCTGCAGGTAAAATATCAGGAAGAAGTAGCGCCTGCTTTGAAGGAGAAATTTGGTTATAAGTCTGTTATGCAGGTTCCCCGTCTTGTAAAGATCAGCCTGAACCAGGGTGTAAATGGAGCGGTAGCTGACAAGAAGTTAATTGAGAATGCCTTATCGGAAATGAGTACCGTTGCCGGACAGAAGGCAGTTCCAACCCGCTCAAAAAAGGATATATCCAACTTTAAGTTGCGTAAAGGTATGCCGATAGGGGTAAAAGTTACCCTGAGAAGCAGAAAGATGTTTGAATTTTTAGACCGTCTGATATCTGTTTCTTTACCCCGGGTACGCGACTTCAGAGGGATTAATGAAAAGGCTTTTGATGGTCATGGGAATTATACCCTGGGAATTACTGAACAAATCATTTTCCCGGAGATTAATATAGATAAGGTGAACAAGATCAATGGGATGGATATTACTTTTGTAACCACCGCAGATACAAATGAAGAAGCCTATGAACTGCTGAAGGCATTAGGTCTTCCTTTTAAAAACATGAATAAAAATTGATTGAATAAAGAATAGTATTATGGCAAAGCAATCTGTAACGGCCCGGCAGAGAAAAAGGGAAAAAATGGTGGCTCGGTTCGCTGAAAAACGCGCAGAGCTTAAAGCGGCAGGAGATTATGAAGCGTTGGATAAATTACCTAAAAATGCTTCCCCCGTTCGGCTGCACAATCGTTGTCAGCTTTCCGGGAGACCACGGGGCTACATGCGCTATTTTGGAGTATCCCGAATCAAGTTTCGTGAAATGGCCCTGTCAGGTAAAATCCCGGGTGTAAAAAAGGCATCCTGGTAAGCAGTTGGCAGCGTTGCCCTGAGCAAAATCGAAGGGTGTGCAGTTAACAGTTTGCAATTTGCAGTTGACAGTTTGTAATTTAACTATTTAGCC
>CAYRBD010000087.1:0-14342 GCA_964422465.1 uncultured Chitinophagaceae bacterium | reverse complement strand
GGTATTATGTTTACATCCTTGAAATGAGCAACAGGAAATATTATGTAGGATGTACAGTTAACTTAAAAGAACGCTATAAAAGGCATTCGAAGGGATATGTCACGGCTACGAAATATCATCTTCCTGTAAAATTATTATGGTGTTGTTCTTTTCGCGACAGATATAAAGCATATAGATTTGAGAAGTATTTAAAATCCGGATCAGGAAGGGCTTTTATCTCAAAACATTTGTCCTAATATAAATATGCTTAGCTGTATTCTTGAGAACCAATGATCTTATTTTTGTTTCAGATCATCCAAAAAAGCCAAAAAGGGTATAAGGTGTTCGACTGGAGTCCCTCTCACTCCGTCTTCGCCCGCCGAAGCCTTGTAGCCTTCGCTAAAGCTATGGCTACTGCAAAGCGAAGGCGGGCTTTTTGTATCATATTGATTCCATTTTCAATGAATGTTTTGTTTGCGGGCTACGGCGGACGAAGTCCGCTTCTTGAGATTTACCAAAGCTTAGCCTAATATAGTATCATGTTTACATCCTTGAAATGAGCAACAGAAAGCATTATTTTGGCTGCATGACTTATATAAAGGGAAGAGTTATTCCTCATACCAAAGGATGTGTCACGGCTACAAAGGACCCTCTTACTATATAATTATTGAGGGTTTGCTCTTTTCCTGACAGATATAAAGCGTATAGATTTGGTTCTAATTCTTTTGCTCTTAGGAGGATATGGAATAATGCATTTTAAAAAAAGCGCCCAAAAATAAGCACAGATTTTCATGTCAGATAATACTCCTGATTTTTTTCAATTATCCAATCACCCGCGCGATCTTATCCAGAATCTGATGTGCTACGTCCATTGCCTGAAAGGCGTCATAGGCATTCACAGGAACCGGTTTATTCTGAAGGATAGCATCGCGAAATTGTTCCAATTCCATACGGATGGCATTCGTTTCTTTCACAGAAGGGGTTGCAATGGCAATAGATTTTTTTCCTTTACCTGTTTCAATATCCATGGTAAAAAGCCCCTCGTCTCCTTCTCCCTTGAGCTTAATCACCTCCGCCTTTTTATGTAAAAAGTCAATCCCGATGTAGGCATCTTTCTGGAAAATACGGGTTTTTCGCATCTTCTTCAGAGAAATTCGACTGGAGGTTAAATTGGCTACGCAGCCGTTATGGAATTCAATCCGGGCGTTTGCGATATCAGGCTCATCACTCATTACTGCCACGCCACTGGCGGATATCCGGCTTACCCGTGCCTTTACCAGGCTAAGCACAATATCAATGTCATGAATCATTAAATCCAATATAACACTGACATCCGTTCCCCTCGGATTAAATTCTGCCAGGCGATGCACCTCAATGAACATGGGATTCAGTTCCCAGTCTTTTAATGCAAGAAAAGCCGGGTTAAACCGTTCTACATGCCCCACCTGAAACTTAATTTCACTTTCTGAAAGCAGTTTCAATATCTTTTGTGCTTCTTCCATAGAATTGGCCATGGGTTTTTCCACGAAAATGTGTTTACCGTGGCGGATAGCCAACTCACATATTTCATAATGGTGGGTCGTAGGCGCCACAATGTCTATGGCATCACATTCATGAATCAGCGTTGCGGCATCCGTAAAACGCTTTAGATTAAACTGCTCCACGGCTTGCTCCGCATGTTTATCATCCGGCTCAAAAAAGCCTGTAAGTTCCACCCCTTTGATAAAATGCCACTGCGACAGGTGTATTTTTCCTAAATGGCCTACTCCAAAAATGCCAACTTTCAGCATTGTATTCTTCCTTTATTTTTAATAAAACAGGGATGCAAGGTACGCAGCCGGACGGAAAGATAAAAGCCTTTCAGATCAATCCTTCATCAGCAAAACTAAAAAACCCCCGTGAAGATACGATCAGATGGTCTAATATCTCAATATCTAAAAGCCGTGCCGCCGCATAAAGTTTTTTGGTCAGTGCCCTGTCAGCAGTGCTTGGGCTCAAATTCCCAGAGGGATGATTATGGCAAAGAACGATACTCACCGCATCTTGTTCAAGAGCCTTGCGCATCACAATTTTAGGATCTACAATAGTCCCCTTTAGTCCACCCTGGCTCACCATTTCATAATGCATAACTTCATTCGCTGTATTCAAAAACAATACAACAAATACCTCATGGCGGAAATCGGCAAAGAGCGGTTGCAATATTCTTGCCGCATCCCGGCTGCTTCGGATGGAGGGCCTTTTAAAAAGGTCTGCTGACTGGCGCCGGCGTCCCAACTCCAAGGCAGCTATCAGTGTAATGGCTTTAACCTTTCCTATTCCCGGTATTTTCATACAATCTTTCACCCCAAGGCGGCTCAGCATAATCAGATCCTGACCCACGGTTTGCAATAATTCTTGCGCCAGCCCCAGTGCGGTCTTTTCCCGGCTACCCGTTCGCAGTAATATGGCCAGTAACTCTGCATTACTTAAAGCCTGTACTCCTTTTAATAACAGTTTTTCACGTGGGCGATCATCTTGTGGCCACGATTTGATTCCGGCTTTTGCAGAGGTAGCTTTATTGGGGTTCATCCTGATTAATTTTCCCTTAAAACTACACAAAACATCTTTATTGAAAAAACAAGGAAAGTCTCCTACCTTTGCACCTCTAAAAAACAACCCATGGCAGAACAACAAAAGCATGAAGAACAGCAGTTAAACATTGAGCTCAGCGAGGAAATGGCGGAAGGCGTTTATGCCAACCTGGCGGTGATCACCCATTCCAATGCAGAGTTTATCGTTGATTTCATCAATGTCATGCCCGGCATTCCCAAGGCAAAGGTCAAGTCCCGGATCATATTAACGCCTCAACACGCCAAGCGACTGATGAAAGCCCTGGCTGATAATATTAAAAAATTTGAATCTGTAAATGGCCCTATTAAGGATCAGGACCCCATTAATATCCCAATGAATTTTGGCGGCCCTGCTGCCCAAGCCTAACGCCCAATTAAAAATCCAGCCCTGATATGAAAGTTTTAAAATTTGGCGGTACTTCTGTTGGCCGTCCAGAACGAATGATGGCCGTAGCTGATTTAGTTTCCAACCAGCATGATACCTGCGTGGTAGTATTGTCAGCCCTTTCCGGCACTACCAACTCATTAGTTGAAATTGGCAAATCCCTTGCCACCGGGCACCGGGATTTGGCGGCCCTGCAGATTAACGACCTGCACAAGCATTATGATGATTTTTTCAAAGAACTGGTATCCACTCCCGAAGCCCGAAAGAAAGCAGCAGCCGTTCTCAAAGAGCATTTTGAATTTCTGGATATTATTCTGAAAATATCCTATAGCGAAGCGCTTAACAAAGATATTCTTTCTCAGGGGGAGCTGCTATCCACCAAGCTTTTTACAATCTATCTGGAAGAGAAAGGTGTTCAGGTAACCCTTCTCCCTGCTTTGGAGTTCATGTATATCAATGAGCAGAATGAACCGGTTATTCCCAAGATAAAAAAACGTTTACAGGGGCTGATGGCCCGGCATAAAGGAGAAAAATTATTTGTTACTCAGGGTTATATCTGTAAAAATTCAAGAGGAGAGGTGGACAACCTCCGCCGGGGAGGAAGCGATTATACGGCTTCGCTCGTTGGTGCATCCCTTAATGCTGCGGAAGTTCAAATATGGACCGATATTGACGGCATGCATAATAACGACCCCCGCTATGTTCAAAATACCTTCAAGATTGAACAACTGTCTTTTGAAGAAGCTGCAGAACTTGCCTATTTCGGAGCAAAGATTCTTCACCCGGCCTCTATCTGGCCTGCGCAGCATTTTAACATCCCCGTTCGCTTACTGAATACTTTGCAGCCGGAAGCCAAAGGTACCGTTGTCATGGAGTCTCCTAACGGAAACGGGGTCAAGGCCATAGCGGCAAAAGATGGCATCACGGCTATTAAAATTAAATCCAGCCGCATGTTGCTGGCTTACGGTTTTTTACGGAAAATATTTGAAGTTTTTGAACGCTTCAGGACGCCTATTGACATGATCACGACTTCAGAGGTGGCTGTTTCTCTAACGATTGATGACATCAGTCATCTGTCGCACATTCAAAATGAGTTGGAACCTTTCGGCAGTATTGAGGTGGACTATAACCAAACCATTGTGAGCCTGGTGGGAAACGAAATTGTTACCACTCCATCGGTTATCACCAAAGTATTTGACGCCCTCGAGCCCGTCCCCATCCGGATGATCTCTTATGGCGGCAGCCGGCACAATATTTCCGTGCTTATCAACAACGCACATAAACTCCAGGTGTTGCAGTTGCTAAATAAAGGAATCTTTGGGCTGGAGTAAAGGCAGAGCCAACACAACCGGCACAGGGGCAAATTTCGGCAAGGATATAATTCATTTTATCTCCTTCACAATAGCCAGAGATTTTTTCACATGCTCGTCCGGCGTAATGTGATCCAGCTCCGAGGAAAATACAGCCACGATTTTATCTTTCGCATTAATAACGAAGGTGGTCCGGGGCAGGAATCCATGAGTTACTTCCTCTCCTCTCACATCTTTCACGCCCGGCTGAGGCGGGTTCATTTTTAGCCCATAGGTTGCCGCGATTTTACCTTGGGGATCGGAGGCTACCGGAAATTTCCCTGCACAATAATCCGGGTCTGCAGAAAAAGAATTCAGCCGTTGAATGTCATCCGCAGAAACACCAATGATGGTAGCGCCCGCAGCTGTAAATTGATCCTTAAGTTGTGCGAAAGTATGCGCTTCCAGATCACAACCACCGGTATAGGCAGCAGGATAAAAATACAACACTACCGGCCCTTTGGCCAGGGCCTTTTTTAAGGAAAAGTTAAACTCGTTGCCATCCAGGCTGGCTTTTGTGGTAAACATCGGGGCTGTAGCTCCTTTAGGTAATGCCGTCTGAGCAAAACTATACTCCGTAATCAGGAGTAAAATACCCAAAAACAGGCCGATCGAAAGAAAATATTTCTTAAACATGACAAATCATTTTTTAATTTAATGACAAGTTTACAACAAATTAAGGAAGGAATAGGTCAGTAGTTTGTAATTTTCCCATCTTTCATCTGCAACTGGCGATCGGTCATCCTGGCCAGCTGCTCATTGTGTGTTGCGATAACAAAGGTTTGACGGAATCGCTCTCTCAGGGTAAAAAAAAGTTCGTGGAGTTCTCTTGCATTTACAGAATCTAAATTGCCGGTAGGCTCATCTGCCAGAATAATATCGGGCTGATTGATGAGGGCACGAGCGACCGCTACCCGCTGCTGTTCCCCACCGGATAGCTTACCCGGCTTGTGATCAATGCGATTTGTCAGGCCCATCTGTTCCAACAAGCTAAACGCATATTCCCGGACCTCTTTCTTGCTTTTCCCACCCGAAATCCAACCGGGGATACAAACATTTTCCAGGGCGGTAAACTCCGGTAAAAGGTGATGAAACTGAAAGACAAACCCGATATGATGATTCCGGAACGCAGCCAGCCGGGCGCCCTGAAAACGAAATACCCGTTCATCATTGATGACGACCTCGCCGCTATCCGGTTTATCCAGCGTGCCCAGTATATGCAACAACGTACTTTTCCCCGCCCCCGAAGAGCCTACGATACTGACGATCTCACCTTTCCCAACTTCGATATCCACCCCCTTAAGAACTTTTAGTTCAGAATAGTTTTTGGTGATATCACTGGCTTTTAACATGGTGTAAAGGAACAAATAATCCGTCAAAAACTTTGAAATTGTTATTTTAAAATTAAAACATACTTTTGCGGAAAATTAAACCTTCATAAATTATGTTCTGGACTTTAGAACTGGCATCATATTTAGAGGACGCTCCCTGGCCCGCGTCAAAAGACGAATTAATAGATTATGCTATACGCTCGGGGTCTCCTATTGAGGTGGTAGAAAACCTTCAGGAACTGGAAGATGAAGGAGAGATGTTTGAAGGCATCGAAGATATATGGCCAGACTATCCATCAAGAGAAGATTTTTTCTTTAATGAAGACGAATACTGACCCTTCAATGAAGGTTAGCCCACTTCTTGAAGAAGCCGTTTCTATCAGATAGAAACGGCTCTTTTCTTTCTGTCAATAAGGTCGGTTCCTCACTCATGTCCCCGGCTGAGGTCCTCCACCAACGCCTGGCTCACGCCCATGCTGGAAAAACCGCCGTCATGATATAGGTTCTGCATGGTGATCATGCGGGTCAAGTCAGAGAACAGGGCCACACAAAAATCGGCGCAGGAATCGGTATCCGCATTCCCGAGCGGGCTCATTTTTTCCGCATAATGAAAGAAGGCATCAAAGCCGGAAACCCCGCTACCAGCCGTAGTTACCGTGGGAGACTGCGAGATCGTATTTACCCGTACTTTCTTTTTATTGCCATAGTGATAACCAAAACTACGGGCAATACTTTCCAGCAGCGCCTTAGCCTCCGCCATGTCATTATATCCCGGAAAAGTACGCTGGGCAGCTATATAGGTGAGCGCGGCCACAGAAGCGCCCTCATTCAGGGCATCCAGTTTCATGGCCGACTGCAATACTTTGTGAAAAGACAGGGCAGAAATATCCAGGGTTTTCTGGAAAAAATCATAACGTGTTTCCGTATAGGGGATATTTTTGCGCACGTTGGGAGACATCCCCACCGAATGCAATACAAAGTCTATTTTGCCTCCCAGCTTTTCCACGGATTTTGAGAAAAGATTTTCGAGATCATCCGTAGAGGTTGCGTCTGCAGGGATAACTTCCGTCTTGCATTTTTCTGCCAGTTCATTTATTTTTCCCATTCGGAGTGCAATGGGAGCATTGGTAAGCGTAATCGCCGCTCCTTCTTCCACTACCCGCTCTGCCACTTTCCAGGCAATAGAGCGGTCATCCAGCGCGCCAAAAATAATTCCTTTCTTACCGGTTAATAACTGATGTGCCATAAAGTATATTTTAGTGGTAAAAATACATTTAATTTGGGGAATGTAGAAGCCCGGCCTTCAAACCGCTTCTTTTATTTATATTGAGCCTCTAAAAATGAAAGCATTTAAAACAGATGATCAGCTTTTCGAAGCCATATTCCGACACGCCACTATGGGCATCCTTGTCACCGGAAACGATGGAGAAATCATAAAGGCAAATCAGTTTGCCCTCCGGGAATTTGGCTATGAAGAAGGCGAGTTGAGAGGGAAAAAAGTGGAAGAGCTTATTCCCGCTCGTTTTCATTCCCAGCATACCCGGGAGCGGAATATATACTATGACCATGCCAAAACGCGCGCCATGGGGGCCGGTAGAGACCTTTATGGCTTACGGAAAAATGGCAGCGAATTTCCCGTAGAGGTCAGTCTCTCCCCCTTTCACACAGAAAAAGGTCTCTTTATTATTGCTTTTATTATTGATATAACCGTCCGGAAAGAAAAAGAATTGGCTGAAAAAGAATACCAAGTGAAAATTGCCGACATTCTCCAATCCTTAAGAAAAGAAAAAGAACTGAACGATATGAAATCCCGGTTTGTATCCATGGCTTCTCATGAATTTAAAACCCCTCTGAGCACCATTTTATCCTCTGCTTCCCTTCTTTCTAAATATACTTTAACAGAGGAACAACCAAAGCGGGAAAAACATATTGAAAGGATAAAATCTGCCGTTAACAACCTCAATGGTATTTTAAACGAATTTCTGTCCATTGGAAGGATCGAAAATGGCAGGATCACGGTTCACTATACCAAATTCAATCTGGAAACTTTTATAAAAAGCGTTTGCATTGAAATAGAGGATATCCAAAAATCGCGGCAGGAAATCCGTTATAGACATCACGGAGAAAAAGAAGTTTCCCTGGATAAAGAACTACTCCGAAACATCCTCATTAACCTGTTAGCCAATGCCATCAAGTTTTCTCATGAAGAAGGTATAATAAGAGTGGACAGCTACAACAACCAGAAGGAAACAATCATTAAACTAAAAGACAACGGCCTGGGAATCTCTCCTGAAGATCAGAAACATTTGTTCGACTTGTTTTTCAGGGGCAACAACGTTCTGAACATCCCCGGCACCGGTCTTGGGTTGCATATAGTTAACCGATATACTGAATTAATGAAAGGAAGCATTACTTTTAACAGTGAGTTGGACCAGGGAACTGAATTTATTCTTAACTTCAAGAAATGACAAAAATATTGCTCATTGAAGACAATGCTGAAATACTGGATAATACGGCAGAAATATTAGAAATGGCCGGCTACAAAGTATGGACTGCCGCAGATGGTAAACAGGGAGTTCAGAAAGCTATCGTTCTTCATCCCGACCTCATTATCTCAGATATTATGATGCCCGTACTGGATGGCTTCGGGGTACTGCATCTTGTTCAAAAGAACCCGGAACTGGCCGATACTCCATTTATTTTTCTGACTGCCAAAACCGAACGCGCCGATTTTAGAAAGGGGATGGAAATGGGCGCAGACGATTATATAACCAAACCTTTTAGCGACACCGAATTGCTGAACGCAGTCGATAGCCGCCTGAAAAAAGCGGAGCGTGTAAAAAACCAAATATTGACATCTGCTGATTCGGATCCTTCTTTAAATACGAGTTACAGTGAGGCACAAAAGAAACTTTTCGAAAACAGGATCATCAACCGGTTCAAAAGCAAACAGATCGTCTTTACTGAAGGCAACCACCCGCAATATCTTTTTTATTTGATACAGGGGAAGGTAAAAGCTTTCAGAACCAGTGAAGAAGGAAAAGAACTAACCGTGGGTCTTTATACCACTGGAGATTTTATGGGTTATACCGCGCTATTAGAAGACGCGGTTTATAAAGTTACCACTACAACATTAGAAAATTGTGAAATTGCCCTGATTCCCCGGCAGGATTTTTTCAACCTGGTGACCAATAACTCTGCGGTAGCCTTGCAATTTATCCGTATCCTTGCCAAGAACAACAATCAGAAAGCCGAAAAAATGGTGCAGCTTGCGTATGATTCTTTAAGGAAAAGAGTAGCCAATGCTCTTCTTTTACTAAAAGATAAGTTTGTAAAAAAATCCGATGAAAAAAGCATTCTGCATATTACCCGGAAAGAATTGGCCAATTTATCCGGTACCACTACCGAATCTCTTATCCGTACTTTAAGTGATTTCCGGTCGGAAAAGCTGATTGATCTTTCAGGTGGAAATATTGAAATCCTTAATGAAAAGAAACTGGAATACATGATCAATTAAAAAGAAAATATTTTTAAAACAATGCCCGGCACTCCCCTCCCAGGATTCCTTCGGTAACAATAGGAACAATTTCCCATTTTGGAATATCGCGGGCAGCTAAAAAGGGATAATTTGAACTAAACCCGCCCACCTGTTCCGTTCTTATCCCAAAGACCACTTCCCTGATTTTTGTTTTCCTGATTAAATAAGCACACATGAAACAAGGCTCCACGGTGGTATATAAAACAGCATCCCTTAAATCCTTTCCTCCTGTTTTCGACAAGGCTTTTACGATAGCCGCTGCCTCTGCATGAGCCATGTGCGAGGGCAATACATTATCTCCTTCACGCGCCTCTGAAATAACTTTTCCTTCCTTTACGATTATAGAACCGACCGGGGTATGGCCCTGTTTTTTGGCTTCTCTTGCCAGTTTTAAACAATGCTGCATAAATTGTTCATGAGCCGTTGTTCCTTTTTTATCCATTTTCAACTTTTAACATCCATTCAGATGCCGAAGGTACCTATAATCAATGACAAATAACCAGTGACCAATGACCAATACCGGTCATGTAATATTTGGTTCTGAAATTCCCGAACTAACTATAAATTTGCATTCGATTTCAAACCGGTTGTATGCAGAAAAAAGAATTAGAGCGGCAAAAGAAGAGCCTGATTGAGCAATTAGGGGTTTATTTTGAAAAAGAGAAACATTTGCCCCCACTAGCCGCCCGGATTTTGTCAACACTCATCCTCAACGGCAGATACGGAACTACTTTTGAAGAATTAGTAACTGAACTGGGAGCCAGCAAAAGCACCATCTGTACGCATCTCAACTCGCTGATTGCCCAACAAAGGGTGTCGTATTTCACTAAAACCGGTGATCGAAAACGCTATTTCACCATGGGAACAGGCTATATTACAAACAAAATCGAGCAGATGGTTTCGCACTGGAAAGTAGAAATCGAACTGCAAAAGCAAGTGCTGGCATACAAATCTGCTCTTAATAAAGCCTGCCCTTCACGGCCTTTATCTCTTACTTTCCATGAGGATGCTCTGAAGTTTCTCACTGATGCAGTAGAACACTTCCGGCAACAAGCCATACTTTATCAACCTAACGAAGAACAATCCAATTCCATACAACCATGAAAAAAAACGTCTTTTACGTCCTACTTGTTATCGCGATAACAGGCTTTAGCTCCTGTAACAATAAAAAAAACAAGGCGGTCGCGATGGGGCCGGAAACAATTAACGTAGTAAAAATTCCCACTCGTACTGTTTCAACTTATAAAAGTTTCCCCGCTAATATAGAAGGCATTGTCAATGTTGCTGTCCGGGCAAAAATATCCGGATACATTACACAGGTATTGGTAGATGAGGGACAGAAAGTCAGCAAAGGGCAGTTGCTCTTCAAATTAGAGACCCATACCCTGACAGAGCAGGCCGATGCAGCCAAGGCAAATGTAGATGCCGCTCAGGTAGAAGTAGATCAACTCAAGCCACTGGTGGAAAAAAGTATTGTGGGAAAGTCGCAACTGGCAACGGCACTGGCAAAATTAGAACAGGCTAAAAGTCAATATCACAGCATTATCGCCAATATTGGCTATGCCGATATCCGAAGCCCTATTGACGGTTATGTGGGTGAAATACGCCTGCGGATAGGTAATCTGGTCAGTCCTTCGGATCCCTCTCCAATGACCACCATCACCGACATTAGCAAGGTATATGCCTATTTTTCCATGAACGAAAGCGATTATCTGAATTTTATTGAAAAGGCCAAAGGTAAAACCCGCCAGGAAAAAATCGGGAACCTACCCAGAGTGACCTTCATAATGGCAAACAATGATACCTTCCCACAGCAGGGAACCATTCAGACGATTAACTCGGAAGTCAACCAGCAAACAGGCAGTATCTCCTTCAGGGCTATTTTTACAAACCCCCGGCAAATCTTAACCAATGGCAGTACAGGGCAAATAAGGATTCCAAAAACTTATCAGGATGCCGTTGTCGTACCCCAGGAGTCCACTTTTGAACAACAAAACAAAACACTGGTTTTAAAAGTCCAAAGATCTGGCGATTCTACCCATGCCGTTGCCACAGAAATAGGAATTGAAAACCAGGTAAGAGGACTTTATCTGGTAAGTTCAGGGGTAAAGAAAGGGGATGAAATTGTTGCAAAAGACGTTGATAAGATCCCGGATGGAACGTTGATCAAGGCGAAAGAAATACCCTTCGACAGCGTTGCAAAACCCCTCCCCATTGTATTCTTTAGATAAGAAAAGAAAAAAGAAAAATGCTTAAAAGATTCATAGAAAGGCCTGTTTTATCCACCGTAATCTCTATTATCCTTGTCATATTAGGGATCATAAGCCTGATCAGCCTGCCGGTTTCACAATACCCGGATATTGCTCCAACTACCGTTAGCGTCAGGACTTCTTACCCGGGGGCAGATGCTGCAACGGTCATGAAAAGCGTCATTATCCCCATTGAAGAACAAATAAACGGTGTTGAAGGGATGACCTATATTACCTCTACCGCAACCAACAGCGGACAGGCAAATATTACCGTCTATTTTAAACAGGATTACGACCCGGATATTGCAACCGTCAATGTACAAAATCGTGTTGCTCTGGCCAACCCATTGCTCCCGGCAGAAGTAAAACAAGTGGGCGTTACAACCGAAAAAAGACAGAGCAGCGCCCTGATGTATTTGGAATTTTACAGCACCAACCCACAATATGGCTCCAAATTTATTGCTAACTATTTAAATATTAATGTTACCCCGGTTATTAAGCGCGTGGATGGGGTTGGAGAAGTAAATGTTTACAGTTCCCGAACGTACTCCATGCGTGTCTGGTTAAAACCTGATAAACTGGCAGCTTATGATCTGGAACCTTCAGACATTACCGCGGCTATTAACGCACAAAGTCAGGAGGCTGCGGCAGGAACATTAGGGCAAAACTCAGGTCAAAATTTCTCCTATACCATTCGTTATTCCGGACGATTAAATGAAGTAAAGCAATACGAAAATATTATTCTTAAGGCGCTGGGCAACGGCAAGTTTCTACGCCTGAAAGATGTAGCTCATATTGAACTCGGGGTACAAAATTACGGTGTCAATTCCGAAACCAAGGGGTTCCCGAGCATCTCTATGTCCATCAATCAAACCAAAGGTTCCAATGCGCATGAGATCATTGATAATATCAAAGAAGACCTAAAAGATATAGAGGCCGGCCTGCCAAGAGGGATACATGTTTACGTGCCCTACGATACCAACCAGTTCCTTGACGCCTCTATCCACAAAGTGGTGGAAACGCTCCTTGAAGCATTTATTCTTGTGTTTATCGTCATTTTCATTTTCTTACAAGATTTTCGTTCTACGCTGATTCCGGCTATAGCGGTTCCTGTCTCGATAATAGGGACATTCTTTTTTCTGAATATCTTCGGCTATTCCGTCAATCTTCTTACTCTTTTTGCACTTGTGTTGGCTATTGGCCTGGTGGTGGATGACGCTATAGTGGTGGTAGAGGCCGTCCATGCCAAACTGGATGAAGGAGCAAAAGATGTAAAAAAGGCTACAGTGACCGCGATGGATGAAATTGCGGGCGCTATTGTTTCGATTACCCTGGTAATGGCCTCCGTATTTTTACCCGTTACCTTTATCCAGGGAACCACCGGTATCTTTTTTAAACAATTCGGAGTAACCCTGATGACGGCCATTGTCATCTCGGCAGTAAACGCCTTAACCCTGAGCCCCGCACTTTGTGCCGTGTTCCTGAAACCCAAATCCCCGGAAACAAAGAAAAAGAACGTAATACAACGTTTCTACATGGGCTTTAATGCCGCCTTTCAGGCTACTTTAAATAAATATACGAAATCCTTAAGTTTCTTACACAAACACTGGTGGATTACCCCGCTTATCATCGTGCTTGCTGCATTGGGAATTTGGTGGGCTTCCTCTACTGTTCCAACTGGTTTTATACCAAAAGAAGACAGAGGTATTGTGTTTACAGACATTCAGCTTCCCATTGGATCCTCATTAGATGCAACCGTACACATTAACAATGAACTAAGACAGGCCATAAAAAAAGTACCGGGAGTAGAAGGCATATCCATGGTGGCCGGGTACAGCCTGCTATCGGGTCAGGGAAGCAATTACGGGTTGGGGTTTATTAAATTGGACGATTTTAAAAAACGAAAAGGAAGAGATAATGAATCAGTAGATGCCATCACAAACGAACTATTCCGGGTAGCCTCTAAAATTCAGGGGGCACAGGTCTTGTTTTTCGCGCCGCCAAGCGTCCCCGGATTCAGTGCCTCAGGCGGATTTGAAGTTAACCTTTTAGATAAATCGGGAGGAAGTTTTAAATCCCTTGACGAAGAGAATCAGCAATTCTTGAAAATGCTGAATAAACGACCCGAAATCCAATATGCTCAATCCTCTTTTAGCACCAATTATCCACAATACGAATTAAACATTAATGTTCCTCTCGCCATACAAACGGGAGTAGATATCAATTCCATTTTCAGAACCCTGCAGGGATATATTGGTGGAATTTATACAGCAGATTTTTCTAAATTCGGGAAACAATTCAGGGTGTATGTTCAGGCCCCTCCACAATACCGCATTAAAAAATCAGACCTGGATAATATGTATGTGCGTACAAAGGGAGGGGAAATGACCCCCATTACACAATTTGTAAGCCTCAATCGGGTTTATGGCCCACAATCCGTTACGCGTTTCAATCTTTACAACTCAACCAAGATAACGGGTGCTGCTGCTGCGGGATACACCTCCGGCGATGCTCTGAAAGCAATACAGGAAGTAGCGAATAAGTTACCCAAAAATTTTGGTATCGCCTTCTCCGGATTGTCCCGGGAACAGGTTATTTCTTCCGGCCAGACATACATTATTTTCCTTTTAGTAGTAATCTTTGCCTACTTTGTACTTGCCGGCCAATATGAAAGTTACCTGGTGCCCTTTTCCATATTGCTTTCCGTACCACTGGGAATATTTGGCGCTTACTTCGGTACCATGATCATGGGTTTGGAGAACAACATTTATTTCCAGATAGCCATGATCATGTTGATAGGTCTGTTAGCAAAGAATGCCATCCTTATTGTGGAGTTTGCCATACAACGCCGGCGACATGGAGAAACGCTTATTCAATCTGCCCTTGATGGCGCCCGGGTGCG
>CAYRBD010000086.1:0-14382 GCA_964422465.1 uncultured Chitinophagaceae bacterium | reverse complement strand
TACAGCTTGAGTCAAACGCTAAAGCGGGTAAAATAATCTTAAGTGAAGGACAAAAAAACCGAATAACTGAAATTCTTAAATAAGTTTTGTCATTTAATAGTACGACAGCACCTACATTGCAACCATAATACGATTTCTCCCTTCGTGTTATGACGTTTTTATTTTCCTCCCTGCTTTGCCATTTCTAAAGCTTTAGTTGTTATATAATACTTTGTAATCATGCCCTGTGTTTCCCAATCGGGTAATTTCCCGTTTTTTAAATAGTGTAGATATCTTTTAACTACATCAGCAAAATGTGCTTCATGTCCCAGCATGTATTTCTGCGGGATATCTATCTTCCATCCTTCTTCATTACCTTTCTCATATCTTTCCATAGCCACGCCTGGGTAATCATTATTGATCTCCTTGATAGCTGATTTGAGCTCGTCATTAAATTGTGCCGTATCATTTACTTTGGGCCATACGTATAGAACGGGTTTCCATGACTCCTCCTGACCTTGTCTGATTTCAAGATTGGCATTGGTACCTCTTAATAAGGCATAATAGGTATCGCCGCCTCCTTCAGGTGCGTCGTACGTCCATTTGGTAATTACTTTTACATTGATATTTTTTATCTTGTAGTTTATTGCTCCATTTCCGTGTGCGAGTAAAATAGAATCATCTTTCAGGTACTTTTGAAGGAATGGCGGAAACTGCTCTTTTTTAGTAATGTTGCTGAATTGAGCCAGGGTAATTGGTGTTGGCCATATTTTTGCTGTCTGCAATTGTATGTCTTTTTTATAGTCTATTACCTGATCGGGAAAACAAACCCATTGCACGAGGTCAACCAGGTGGGTACCTACATCAGCAATAGCATCTCCTTGTTGGTCAGGATCAAAAAACCAGTCGGGGCGGATAAGGGGTTTACCGGACACCTGCTTATAGTACCGATGTACACTTTCCATAATGACAGCAGGAGAATCAACAGTTCCCTGCTTTAGGTCACCAAATAGAGCGGTATTATGCATCAGTTTTTTCTGCAGGACAGTTGCCATCACTGAACGTTCCGTCATGATATCATATAGGATAACATTGTTCTTTTTTGCATCTTCAAAGGCATGTAGCAACGTGTCAAAGTTTGTGGTGTTGATCGCCATCGGTTTGTCTGCCAAAACATTCAGTCCATCGTCTATTGATTTTTTGATATATTCTGTTTTCCTTTCATTATTACCGGCCAGAACAACCACATTGCCTTTCTTTTCGGAGAGCATTTTTTGTAAAAAATTGGGGCCGGTATATACTTTTTCCACCCAATGAGTAGGGTTTTCTGTGCGGGAGTTGTATTGATTGATATAGTTAAGTTGTTCTTTCAGTCCTAATTCGTCAGGAGAGGGGGCATATACATGTACTACAGAATCAACATCAGGATACATTGATTTTTGAACCAGAGCAGCGTGAAAATGGGCCGGGTCAAGTGTGATTAATTTCACCATGTTATTGTTCCCATTTTTCGGCGACTGACAGCCGGCCATGTAGAGGGCAAGAATAGATAGGGAAATGATCAAAGTCTTGTTTTTCATTATTTTATTCTACTTTCTGTTTGACAATTATAGGGAATCATTTTTATCTTTCAAACTTACGAAGATACCCTCCTTTACTATTATATTTTCATGCAGGAAAGGACTTCTGTTGCACCGACAAATTTCGTCCTCTCTCCCTCTTTGAGAAGGTCTTTCCTGCCATGGTATATGAGATTTTTCAAAATTTCAAAAAAAAATTTGGATATAAAAATCGGCTAATATACCTTTATTCCCTAAATTAAAAGTTAAATATGTATATGTGGTTCTATGAAATGAGGAAAGGTTAAAATTGACTTTATATCACCTAAAACTAAAACAGTTTACTATGAACAAGGTTCTATCCCTTCAGTCGGCATGCCTTAAGACGCTGCCGTTTCTTCTCCTAACTGTAGCCTTATCTCTCCCGGCTTTCTCACAAACCAATACAATTAAAGGGAACGTTTCGGCCTCTGATACCCACGAGTCTTTGGTGGGCGTGACGGTTATCGTTAAGGGAAGCACAGAAGGTACTACTACGGATGCCAATGGAGATTATACGATTAATGCAAGCCCTACGGATACTTTGGTCTTTAGCTATGTAGGCTTTTTATCCGGGCAGGTTCCGGTGGCGAACCGGAGCACGATTAATGTAACGCTTCGTTCTTCTGCTAAGGGGTTACAGGAACTCGTCGTTACTGCGCTGGGTATAAAGCAGACGGCTGTTAGTACCTCTTATACCAGCCAGGCCATTGAGGGTAGTGAAATTAATAAAGTGAAGGACCCGAATCTTATGAATGCCTTGACCGGAAAGGTATCCGGGGCTGTAATTACGAAAGGGAATTCGGGGCCGGGAGCTTCAGCTAATGTAATCATACGGGGCGATAAATCAATAACGGGTAACAACCAGCCTCTATATGTAATAGATGGCATTCCGATGAGTAATGCAAATGGACCACAATCTTCAGATTTATGGGGGACCAGAGATGGGGGAGATGCTATTTCTAATCTCAATCCTGAAGATATTGAAAGCATCAATGTCCTGACCGGGGCTTCAGCCAGTGCACTGTATGGAAGTGAGGCTGCAAATGGCGTGATCCTGATTACTACGAAACACGGTCGAGCTGGGGTCTCCGCGGTAAATGTTTCTTCAAGTGTTAATTTTAGCAGGCCAATGGTCTTACCGGAATTGCAAACTTCTTATGGAAGAGGTTCAAAAGGACAATTAAATACAACCATTAATGACAGTTGGGGGCCCAAAATTGATCATGGGAGTGATGCACATTTAAAAGATTTCTTTCTGACCGGAAAAGATTTCGTTAACTCTGTTTCTGTTACCAATGGGAATGATAAGTTACAGTACTATATTTCTTATGCCAACACACATGCAACCGGGATTGTCCCTAATAACAGTTATAACCGGAATAATTTTACTATGAAAGGGACAACGCATGCTTTTAATAATAAGTTATCATTGAGTGGTTCTTTAATGTATGTGAATCAGATTACCAGGAACCGTCCCTCGGCAGGATGGTATTACAGCCCCATATTTAGTTTATACCTGTTTCCGGTAGGCGATGATTTTTCAAAATACAGCGGCAGTAATTATCAAAAGTTTGATTCTACCCGTAATATGTATGTGCAGAATTGGCCTTATATTCGTAATGAAGCCAGTTCTAACCAAAACCCTTACTGGATTCAGTATAAAAATCAGAGTGATGAGAAAAGAAACCGGGCCATCCTTAATTTTACAGGTAAATGGAATATTGCTGATTGGCTGAACCTTACCGGGAGAGCAACTTACGATCGTACTGCAGATGACTATGAACGCAGACTTTATGCCTCTTCTGATCCCACCCTTGTCGGATCAAACGGAGGTTATACCCAAAGTCCAACCACTACTCAACAGTTTTATTCTGATTTATTGCTTAGTGGCAAAAGAGAACTGGGGGACGATGTCTCTTTATCGGTAACCTTAGGAACGAGTGTTACAAAGCATATATATCACAATATTAACTTATCAAGCGATAACCCCAATACCACTCTATATTATCCTAATTATTTTTCGGTATATGGATTGGAAGGGCTTTTTACGCATACAGAAAACTTGCAAGAGGAGTTGTCTCAGGCGGTATTTGGAACAGCAACAGTTGGCTTTAAGAACACTTTATTCCTTAACTTAACCGGTCGTAATGAATGGTCTTCAACAGTTGATCAATCCTTTTTCTATCCTTCCATCGGCTTATCTTATGTCCTGACCAATACAACAGGAACCAATGGGCTTTTTTCGTTTGTGAAATTGCGTGCATCTTATGCTGAGGTAGGCAATGCATTGCCCTTTGGAGTTTCTAATTTCAGACCCAATTATTCCCTGGCTCAGAATGGTAATGTTAATGGGAGAACAGCTTTACCTTTTTTCAATGGGACGGATACTACGAATTTAAAACCGGAGCGATCCAGGTCTTTTGAATTCGGTGCGGATATGCGGCTTTTTAACAACAACCTGAGTTTGAATTTAACCTATTATCACGCCACTACTTTTGATCAGGTATTTCAGATTGCAGCCCCCGCAGGAGCCGGAGCAACCAATTTCTGGATCAATGGCGGAACCATATTGAATAAAGGAGTGGAAGCCTTGGTTTCATATCGTGCCTCTTTCGGAAACCTCAAATGGACTCCGGGGGTGACTTTTTCCCGGAATGTCAATCAAATCAGAAAATTAAGCGACTTATTGAAAGCGGATCACTATGTTTTAAATGGCGCTTTTCGGATTGCCAATCTTTATCTGGATCGGCCGGGGAGTCCGACACTTCACGGTGCGAAAAAGTATGGTTCTTATGGTGATTTGTTTGGAAGAACCTATCAACGAGACGATAAAGGTAATATGGAATATGGAGATGATGGTTTGCCTCTGCTTTCAGAGAAAAATGATCAATATGTAGGAAATGCGAACCCTGATTTTCTGTTAGGCTTTACCAATGGTTTTAGATTTAAAAATTTCACACTTTCTTTCTTAATAGATAGCCGGTTTGGAGGGGAAGTTGCCTCATCCACAGAACAATGGCTTGATTTTAAAGGGTTATCTAAGAGAACAGGCGAGGCCAGGGATAACGGAGGAGTTATGGTAAATGGTAAAAAGATAGATCCGGAAACATATTACCAGTTCCTTTCGGGGAAAGCAGATGTTTCTGCTGCCACGGAAGCCTATGTGTTTGATGCAACCAATGTCAGGTTGAGAACACTTTCATTGGGTTATACTTTCCCTCATCTGGGCAGAGTGTTTAAGTCGCTAAATATTTCTCTGGTAGGGACAAATCTTTTCTTCCTATATAAGAATGCGCCCTTCGATCCGGAGGTTAGTATTACCACCAATAACCGTATGCAGGGGATTGATGGATTTGAGCTCCCTTCTGTCCGGTCTTTTTCCATTACGTTAAATGCTAAGTTCTAACTTCATAAAACTGATTGCCATGTCTATAATAGTATTAAAGAAAATGAGTTACAAACTTCTTGTTCTCTGTTTGCTTTTATTGATAACCGCTTCCTGTACAAAACAAATGGAAGGACTTAACCAGGATAAGAAACTTATTTCAGATGAAGATCTTCAGGCTGATGCAAATGCCGGAGGATTTTTACTACCTGAGATGATGAACAATATTGTCTCTACAACTACCAGTTATCAAACCCAGCAAAACCTGGAAGCAGACTCTTATTCAGGTTACCTGGAGTCACCTACGCCTTTTCTTGATAACAAAAATACCATGACTTATTTTATGGTGGGTGGCTGGATTGATAACACATGGAATGTGCCTACTCATGGCGTGATGGATAATTGGCTTTTAATGTATAAACAGGATTATGAGACCAAATATCCTGATTTGTATGCCATTGCTTTAATTTGCCGGGTTTTTGCCGGAGAACGTCTTGTAGATACTTTCGGACCTTATCCTTATACTGATTATGGCAACTCTGCCGATGTAGAATTTAATAGTGTGGAAGAAGCCTATAATGCGTTTTTCTCAGATCTGGATAAAGCAATTGCTGCTTTACAGGCTGCGGAAGCAGCAGATCCCAATGCAGATATGGTACGCTTTAAAAAATGGGATAAATCAACCTTTGAAGGGGAATATACCAGTTGGATCAAATTAGCTAATACACTTAAATTACGGTGTGCGATGCATCTTTCCTTAGTGAAACCGGATTTGGCTAAAAAAGAAGCAGAAGAAGCTGTTGACCCTGCCAATGGAGGAGTTATAACCTCGGATATAGGCTCTTTTAGCATTAAACCTGCCAACACAAATGTATATTATACGATGAGTAATGCCTGGGGAGATTGCAGATTGGCTGCACCAATTCAAACGTATCTTCAGGGATTTAATGACCCACGTCTGGCAGTATATGCGTTACCTGCAGAAGACCCTGATCTGGGTGGAAAAATTGAAGGAATAAGGCCGGGAGTGGAAAAAACTTCTAAGGCGGTATATCAGGACTTTTCTCTGCCGAACTTCCAGACCAATTCCAATATGAAGCAACTGGATGTGGCAGAAAGCTATTTCTTACGGGCTGAAGGCGCCTTGAGAGGATGGAATATGGGAGGAACTGCTGAAGAATTTTATGAGGAGGGCGTGAAAGCTTCCTTTCAGGAGAATGGAGTGTCGGGCGCAGATGCATATTTGCAAGGTACCACTACCATGGCTGCGTACGTAGATCCTAAAAATGCAGATAATAATTCACCTGCCATAACGGATGAAGTGGTGAAATGGGAAGATGGAGCTTCCTTTGATAAAAAACTTGAGAAAATTATAACACAAAAGTGGATTGCCATGTATCCGGAAGGGACGGAGGCGTGGGTAGAATTCAGAAGAACAGGTTATCCCAAACTATATCCTGTTATGGTGAGTAATAACCCTGACCTTCCCTTAGGAACATTTATAAAAAGACTGACCTATCCGCCAACAGTTACTAATGCCAGTCAGGCAGCAGTAGATGCTGCAGTTGCCAAAGACCTGAATGGCAAAGACAGCCCGGCTGAAAAACTTTGGTGGGAAGTAAATTAACTGCAGTAAGCGAAACTAATAAGACTTTTTAATGATGTATCGTTTAAAAAGATTGGCTTTTCAAATATTATTTGTAGGAAGTATTGCTCTTCCATTGACTTCCTTTAGCCTTAAAGGCCATGTAGCGCCTAATTTTAAAGTAATTGCTTATCTTTTTAATAAGAAAGTTCCGATCAGCCAATTGCCTTATCAGTATTTAACTCATATTAATTATTCTTTTGCCTTGCCTGCCCCGGACAGCACCGGGAATATTCTTCCGGTGCCTGTCCCGGATCGATTGGCAGCACTCTCTAAAACTGCTCATGCTCATGGGGTGAAAGTCTTTATTTCTATCGGAGGATGGGAAATTGGAGATGGGGGTGGTAATGATTCCCGGTTTGAAGTATTAGCAAATAATCCGGACACAAGGACTACGTTTACTGAATCGGCGATGCGGATTGTCCGAAAATTTAATTTGGATGGGGTAGATGTGGATTGGGAATATCCGGATCCTATTGAGCCTTCTGCTTCTAATTACGTACTGTTGATGAAACAACTTTCTGATAGCTTACATGCCGCGGGGAAAAAACTATCTGCAGCAATTGTTGCTTTTAAAGATATTCACGGCTATGGGATAAAGAAAGAAGTATTCCCTTATGTGGATTGGATGAACATTATGGCCTATGATTATAAGAATGAAGAGAATATGCCCCATTCGCCCTATTGGCTCGCTGTTCGTTCGCTGGATTATTGGATAAATGACCGGGGGCTTCCAAAAAATAAGGCGGTGTTGGGCCTTAATTTTGGTTTTTATCGATTTTTAATTTCCAAAGGAGCCAATCCTTATGCTGATTCATATATTACGGATGCAAGCAAGTGGAGATTTAAGAAATCAGGTCATCCTCATTCACTGGATACAATTTATTATAACGGCATTGTTACTGTGAAAGAAAAAACTAAATTGGCCAAAGATCGATGTGCTGGTATTATGATGTGGGCAGTAGCAGGGGACACTGCCGGAACATATTCGCTTTTGAAAGCAATTCATGAAGTGAATAAAGGCAGCAATAATAACCATGAAATAGAAACAGCAAAAGTTCTAATAAATCAGGTGGGATATGATAATGTTTCCTTGAAACGAGCCGTTGTGTCTGCTCATAAAAAATTAAATATTTCTACTTATCAACTTATTCAGGTTAAAAATGATAGTGTAGTTTATGAAGGGAAGGTAAGTTATAAGGGGCGGATAGATCATTGGAAAGACTGGCAGTTCTGGATACTGGATTTTTCTGATTTTACCCAACCGGGAGCATATTTTTTAAAAATAAACACCCCCACCGGATATGCTCTTTCGCGCCCTTTTAAAATAAAAAAGGATATTCTGGAACGCTATACTTTATCCGATGTTATTTATTATTTTAAGGGGCAGCGTTGTTCAGGTCTCTTTGAGAAAGCAGACAGTCATCTTCAGATACCCGGAGGCCATGGAACGGTAGATGTGCGTGGTGGCTGGTATGATGCCACCGGTGATTATGGCATTCATTTTACCCAGTTAAGTAATACGTCTTATTTTAATACGCAGCAGGTTCCTATGACAGCCTGGTCCTTACTAAAGGCCTACCGGGAACTTCAAAGCAGGGATAATTTAAATTTTAGCCAATATGAAAGAAGGCTTATAGATGAAGGAATGTTTGGTGCAGATTTTTTAGTTCGTATGCATATTCCCGGGAGCTCTTTTTATACCTCGATTTCGGCGCCGGGTACTAAAAAACTTGCAGAAGACCGCCATCTGGCAGTCGTGATTCCTGACTCTGTTCTAAAAAAATTAAATAGAGTGGGACATCCTGCGGATGACTTCAGGAAAGGGCTGAATATTAAATTTAAGCCACAAATAGCTACTTTTAGAGCCGGAGGTGGAATAGCCATCGCAGCCTTGGCATTGGCCGCTACGTTTGATGTCTCGGGGGATTTTTCTCAAAAAGACTATTTGTCTGCTGCTGAAGCTGCATTTGAGTTTTTACAAAAAAACAATAAGCAGCTCGTCAATGATGGTAAAGAGAATATTGTAGATGACTATTGCGCCTTACTGGCAGCTACCGAATTATATAGAGCGAGCCATAAACAGGTTTATAAAAAGGCTGCTTCTGTTCGGGCAGATCGTTTGATGAACAGGTTAACGGATTGGAAAACCTATCATAATTATTGGCGTGCCAATGATAAAGACCGGCCTTTTTTTAATCCTGCCGATGCAGGATTGCCGGTAGTAAGTCTTCTGGAATATTATCAAATAGCTGATGAAGCAGCTAAAGCAAAAGTGTTGAATGTGGTTAAAAAATCCATGCAGTTTTACTTGAAAATCACATCAGAAGTAACCAATCCTTTTGGTTATGCCCGTCAGCTTGTACAGGATACTACCGGCTACCGGCATAGCGCCTTCTTTTTTCCCCATAATACAGAAACCGGATTTTGGTGGCAGGGAGAAAATGCACGTATAGCATCTCTTGCAACTGCTGCAAGGATGTCGGCTTCTTATTTTAAACAAGAGGATCCTGTCTTTTACCATAAGTTGGAAGGATATGCCCAGAATCAACTTAATTGGATTTTGGGATTAAATCCTTATGATGCCTGTATGCAGGATGGGAAGGGCTATAATAACCCACAATATAATTTTCTTGGAACTTTTCAATATACGGTAGCACCCGGGGGTATCGTTAATGGAATTACCGGAGGGATGAAAGATCCGCAGGATATTGCTTTTGATATTCCTTATTCAATTACGGGTGAAGATAATGACTGGCGTTGGGTAGAGCAATGGTTACCTCACGCAGCCTGGTATATGCTGGCTGTTTCAGTCGGCCACTAATTCTGCCATTGGATTTCACTATCCTGATTTACAGATAAACGTTTATGCAGAGCAGGAAATTCGCATTGAATCCAAAACTGATGTTTTGTTGACTCCATGTGGAGTTTATTGGAATTCTTTGGAGATGCTCCCCGGGGGAATGCACGGTTTAGCTTTTTGATGGAAGAAGCATAATGTCCGTATTTATCTTTATAGTTGTGTTGTAAGTAATAATACCTCCAGAGCAACAGTTTTAATTTTTCATTCTTATCAGAAAGGAATTGTGCAGGAGCTGATTTGTCAGAAAACAGGATATACCCCCATCTTTCGGGGTAATGCAGGTTGACGATACCCTGAGGAGTCCATACTGTATAAAGCTCCGGAAGTAATTGGCCTTCTTTGTCTTTTTTGGGAGTGTATTTCTCATTTATTATGTCCATTCTCCTTTCCACTCGTGAAAGGTTTATCCGCCAGATGATTCCGGGTTGGGGATATTGTTTTTTATTCATGACTATAGAACTGAATGGAATAGCCAGTTCTATACTCCAACTTGTGTCGTGGTCAGAAGGGTCATTTAATGTCCCTCTCAGGTGTATGGCCTTTTTTATTCCTTTCAAATCCCAGCTTATCAGTGGCAATCCTCCGTTGCGATAAGGTTTGGGTAAGAAAATATCACAGGTAGTTCCCAGCGCGTTGATCTGAAATTCAAAATAGTTATGTGTAGTCCCGTTTGGATTTATAAAGAGTTCAAAGGCATTCTCTTGAAATACGGGCTGGTCATGTGCTCTTATAAAAGCATAAATATTTGTTTCTTTCAATTGGGCAAACACATATAAAAATTGATCATCCCATAACAATTTGCAACGTGTGGAACCCATCACATTACTTTTTTCTCCGCTTAGGATGTCAGTGAATAATTCAGTCCAGGGAGCTTTTTTCCAGGCTTTTTCCTGAGCAATACCGTCTATAGTTATTTTATCCTGTGTTTTTAATACACAATATGATCTTGGGGTTTGTAAGAGCCTGTTGAGACTCGTAGGATACAGTGCCTGGTTTTGTGCTGTTGCTATATCAGTAATTGAAAATAGTACCAGAGTTATAACGAATTGTTTCATTTAATATTTTTTTCAAAAAACACCGGAATTGTAATTGTAAGATACTAACTTTAAACCATAATTCTCTTTTTTTTGTCATGATAAAATCAAAATAAGATGTTCAAGGTTGCTGCGGCTCTATTTATTTTTATATCTATATGGTTTCTTCCACAAGAGGTTTATGCCCAACACCCCTCTACTGTAAAGGAATATCAAAAAATCTTCCCCACCTATCCCTTTTCGCAGCCTGATCCGGTTCCCAACCCGACCAATCTTTACCCTTATTTTCGGTTTGATGGCTTTACGGACAAGCCGGTAAAGAAGGAGTGGAAAGTAGTGGAGTTGGAAAACGACTTCATCAAGGTTCTGATCATGCCACAGATTGGAGGTAAAATATGGACTGCTATAGATAAAAAGAATGGGAAACCCTTCATCTATGATAATGATGCCGTAAAATTCAGAGATATTGCCATGCGGGGGCCGTGGACGAGTGGTGGTATTGAAATCAATTATGGGATGTTTGGACATACGCCCGGTGTGGCTACGCCGGTGAACTATCTAACCAGAAAAAATCCGGACGGCAGCGCCAGTTGCATTCTTTCTCTTCTGGATATGCTTACCGGTACGCGGTGGAGTTTAGAAGTCAGGTTACCCAAAGACAAAGCCTATTTTATAACAAAATCCACCTGGCACAACGGAACAGGCTTGTATCAACCCTATTATACCTGGATGAATATGGCCGGAAAAGTGAGCGACAGCCTGGAGTATGTTTTTCCCGGCAACCATTATATCGGCCATGATGGTTCTGTGCATAGTTGGCCTTACGATGAAAAGGAAAAGAAGGATATTTCCATTTATAATCAGAATGATTTTGGCGGAAGTAAGTCCTATCATGTAACCGGAACTTACAGCAAATACTTTGGCGCTTATTGGCAGAAGGAGAACTTTGGAATGATTCACTATGCAACACGGCAGGACAAAATCGGTAAGAAAATATTTATCTGGGGCCTGGCCCGTTCAGGAATGATTTGGGAGGATATATTATCCGACCATGCCGGCCAATATACGGAGATGCAGAGCGGCAGGCTTTACAATCAAAATGCACCGGGTAGTGTATTCAGCCCTTTTAAGCAATTTTATTTTATGCCGTATAATACCGATACCTGGAGTGAATATTGGTATCCCTTTCAAAACACAAATGGCGTTGGTGCAGCGGATTTAAATGGGGTTTTTAACCTGGAGCGAGAAGGAGGCAAGGCAACTTTATTTATTTCCCCGGTAAGTTACATCCGGGATACTTTGAAAATATTTGATATCCAACATCAGGTTGTTTACAAAAGATTTGTAAAACTGGAACCTCTACAGTCTTTTCATCAAAAAATATCTTTACAGGGAGTCGGCGCTCTTGATAAAATAACCCTTGGCAGCAGTATTATTCATCTGCAGGACAGTGCCAAAAAAGTATTGGGCCGGCCTTTAAAAACCGATTCGGATTTTGACTGGAATTCGGGTTATGGGTTGTATCTGAAAGGCCGGTATGAATCGGGTACCCGTCATTATGCCAAGGCTGAAAAGCACATTCTGGCCTCCCTGATTAAGAATCCCTTTTTTGTTCCTGCTTTAACGGAGATGGCCTATTTACAATATAGAAAAATGAATTATGATTCTGCATTTTATTATGCACGGAAAGCATTGAGTGTGAACACGTATGACCCGGCTGCCAATTATTATTATGGGTTGGCTGCATTAAAATCAGGCAAACCATACGATGCTGCAGATGGTTTTCAGGTTGCAGCTATCACCCTTCCTTTTCGCTCGGCTGCTTATACCGAACTCAGTAAGATGCAAATTCAACAAGGACATTTCAAAAGGTCTTATAATCTATCAAAGAAAAGTTTAGTTAATAATACAGAGAATATAACTGCCCTGCAACTGCTGTATCTGAATTCCCGATTGATGGGGAATACAGCTGATAGTATTAAACAGCGCATTTTAAAACTGGATCCCTTAAACAACTTTATCCGCTTTGAAAATTACTGGCAGAAGAAGTCGGAAAAGGCAAAAAAACATTTTACCAGCCTGATTCGTGATGAGCTGCCTCAGCAAACATACCTGAATCTGGCTCTTTGGTATTTTAACTTAGGCAGGACGATGGAAAGCCGGACTATACTGAAAATCTGTCCGGATAAGAATGATGAAATATTATACTGGCTGGCTTTCTTAAACAGAGAAGAACCTGATGCTCAAAAATGGTTGGATAAGGCCAATGCCGGAGACCCTCATTTTGTTTTCCCCTATCGGGCCGAAAGTGCAGAGGTCATGAAATGGGCGATGGAAGGGACAGAAAATTGGAAGCCTCGTTATTATCTGGCTTTAATTGAAAATGCACATGGGAATAAAGCAAGAGCACGCAGCCTACTAAACACCATAAAGGATTCTGTATTATTTGCTCCCTTTTACGTGGCCAAAGCCCGCTTGTGCAGTCCTTCTGATTCGGAGGCAATCTTAAAAGATTATAAAATGGCCGCTTCTATAGAACCTGTAGATTGGCGGTATGGCAAATATTTGACAGCACTTTTTTTAGAAAAACAGCAGACAAAGCTGGCTTTGAAAACCATCAGACCATACTTTAACAGGGAGCCCGATAACTACATTGTCGGAATGTTATACGTTAGATGCCTGATGTCTGATGATCAATATTCTAAGGCAGAAAAAATTTTAAGTTCTATACATATCTTACCTTATGAGGGAGCAAGAAACGGGCATCGGCTTTTTAAACAAATTAAGCTGATGCTTGCCTTGCAGCAACTTCAGAAACGTCATTTTTCAGATGCTCTCAAAAAAGTAAACGAATCCCGGGAATGGCCAGAACATCTGGGAGTAGGGAAACCGTACTCCAATCAAATAAATCATGAATTGACGGACGAGATAGAAAATCTGATTAAAGAGTCTAAAAAGTCACATCAGCTTAAGGAGGATCAAATTAAATCTTTTATCCGGAAGGTTAAGCAGGAAAATTATTGAAATAGAAACAGGCTCCGTCAGGAACCTAAGGTTGGTAAAAAAAAGATGGCCGGTACAACGTTGTCTCGTAGAGACAAAAGTTCACTCAATATCCCGGGTTCTGCTCCAGATTTCCATTAACATCAATCTCAGATTGAGGAATAGGAAGGATGGTATTTTCATCCGGATATTTGACTGTCAGCTCATCGTCTTCCGATTCGTATTTTGTGAAACTTTCCTTATTTCGGGTCAGATCAAAAAGACGCTGGCCTTCGAAAGCAAACTCTTTGCGACGCTCCAACAGGATTCTGTTGATTAAGGCTTGTCCGGTTAGTGAGCCCTCTATTTGTACATTGGGATCCCCCCTTTTGGCTATCTTTGTCAGGTCTGAAATGGCCGCGCTTTCTTCTTTCAGATGTGCTTCTGCTTCTGCACGATTCAGATAAACTTCGGACAAACGAATAACTTTTACATTTTCAGCATCAGTTTGGTCTGTGCCATATTTGAGAATGAGGGGTACGTTTGTTTCAGCACCATGTGCATTCCGGTCTCCGATTTCCATAAAATTCCTGCGGACATCGTTTTCAGAGTAGGTGTTGTAAAGATTATAGGTAGCCAATGCATCCCCATAGCTGTTATTTTGCCCATAAAATGCACCAAGTGAATTGGTGCCACTATTATCCTGCGCGATATTGGAAACTTCAAAAATAGTTTCTCCGTTATCAGGGGTACTGAAATTATCCACTAGTTGGGATGATGACAACAAGCTGTAAGAACTGTTTTTAAGGACATCATCTGCTAAAGCCTGGCAATCTTTCCAATTCCCTTCGTACAGATAAACTCTTGAAAGCAAAGCCTCAGCTGCATACTTA
>CAYRBD010000085.1:0-14629 GCA_964422465.1 uncultured Chitinophagaceae bacterium | reverse complement strand
AATCAGCAACTTTGTTGAGTGAAGCAGCTACCCAGGTGAATGAGGCTGTGAGCGCTTAGTGGATTTGTTTAATTAATAGTTTTAGTTCCTCTTTACTAGGGAGTACCGTTTTGTATCTGCTAGCAAAGATATGTTTATTGTTTTCTGGTAAAGTATATTCTACAATGGATTCTTTTTTATTTTGACAAAGGATAATCCCAATGGTTTTGTTTTCATTGTCTAATTTGATTTCTCTGTCATAATAATGTACGTACATTTGCATTTGTCCAATATCCTGGTGTTTTAATTCTCCTATTTTCAGGTCCATTAATACAAAACATTTTAAAATACGATTATAAAAAACCAAATCGATCCAAAAATGTTGCTCTTCAATGGAAATCCTTTTTTGGCGAGCTTCAAAGGTGAATCCGTTTCCCAGTTCTAACAGAAAATGTTCAAGTTTGTCAATTAGTTCTTGTTCTAATTGACTTTCAGAATATGATGCTCGCTCGGGTAATCCAAGGAATTCTAAAATATAAGGATCTTTCACTGCATCTCCTGGCTTTTCAATTATTAATCCCTTTTTGGAGAGTTCTTTTATCTGATCCTTATTTCTGCTTAATACGAGACGGGTGTAAAGGGCTGAATTGTATTGTCGTTTTAACTCCCTAACACTCCACTTATTTTTTTGTGTTTCTATTTCATAAAATTTGCGTTCATCTTCTTCATCAATTCTCATTAAGATTAAGTAGTGGGACCAGCTTAGTACAAAAGTAGCAGAAGGAACTTGCCAGTTTGTATCTACAAATTTGGCAGACAAGGCCTTTGGTGCTTTTTTAGAAACCGCAGACACCGTCTGCGATTTTGAATAAATGAGATAAAATCGTCTCATTTGCTCTATGTTTCTTTCAGAAAAGCCCTTTCCGAATCTTGAGGTTAGAGCTTTTGAAAGTTTTTTTACAACTTGTTTTCCATACTCTGCCCTTTCCCTCCCATGCTGTTCTTCCTCCACAATCCTTCTTCCGATTTCGAAATAAGTGTTTACCATAGTTTGGTTAATGGTGCGAATCACCTTACTTCTGGCGGACTGGAGTAAGTAGATGATTTCGGAGTAGAATTTCTTTTCTGTGGGGTTATTATCTTTCATATTTATAAATATAGACTAAATTTGGAAACCGGAAGATCATAACAGCAGCCTGCTACATATAATCCCGGTAGCTATTGCGGCGTTGAGTGATTCCGCTCCCCCCAGTCGTGGGATAGTGATGCATTCGTTGGCCCGTTTAATAATTGTCTGGCTAAGCCCTGAGGATTCATTCCCAATGGCAAGGATACCTTCGTCAATTTTTTCAAATTCGGTGAGTGCTCTGCCTTCTAAAGTAGTGGCAAAAAGTGGAATGTCCGGTCTGTTTTGAAGGAGTGTCTTTAAATCTCCCGACCATACCTTTACCCTCGAAAGGCTGCCCATAGTGGCTTGTACGGTTTTGGGATTATAAACATCCACGCAATCATGAGAACAAATAATTTGTGGCAGCGCGAACCAGTCCGCTATTCGGATGATGCTACCCATGTTACCGGGGTCTCTTATGGCTTCCAGTAGCAGGGTTACCCGGCCTTTCAGGAGCGGGATAGCCGGGGGAGCGGGGATTTTACAAATTGCAAGTGCCTCATTGGGATGAGTAAGGGCGGAAATGTTTTTTAGTTCCCGATCAGTCACCGGGGTAATGATAAGGTTCTTGTGAGTACCTGCGAGCGCCGAATATTGTTCAATCCAGGAAGGCAGCGCATAAATATTTTTAACTTCAATGGTATGTTCAGTTAGCAGTTCTTCTACTACTTTAACTCCTTCTGCCAAAAAATGGCCGGACTTTTGACGGTATTTCTTATGCTGTAATGAATGAATAGCTTTAATTTGCACCTTTGAAAGCATGGGCTCAAATCTAAGAGAATTTCCTTTAAAAGAAGTAGGAAGATAAAGCCTGATCAGGAAGAAGAAAGTGAAATGAACAGATTATCTTATTTTTTGAAAAATAAAACAAGAAGATGTCCTGCCTTAAGCCAGATCGGCCATTTGGTTCTTTTATCCGTTTTTTTCTTTTTATCTGCCTGCTCCAATACCAAATATCTGGCTCAGAATCAATCGCTTCTGGTAAGCTCCAAATTGAATCTGAAGGGGAATCTTTCCAAGTCTGAACGCGAAAATATAAGAAACAGCCTGACTTCTTCCTCTATTATACTTCAAAAACCCAATACGAAGTTCTTGAATTTGTTGCGGCTAAAACTGTGGCTTTACAATAAAAAGTACAATGACAAAAAGACCGGGAAGATATGGAACTGGCTCCTGATCAATAAAAACATGGAACCGCCTGTGATTTTTGACTCTTCAAAGTCACAAAAATCAGTGGCTAACATGGTCAGTTTTTTGAACAATCAGGGTTTTTTTTATGCCGCTGCAGACTTTACCGCCCGAACCAAAAAAAAGAAGACAGGAGTAACTTATCAGGTTAACACCGGCATGGTTTTTCAAATTGACAGCATAGGTTATGATATCCCTGATACGACTATCCGGAAAGCAGTAATCGCTTCTTCAAAAGAATCTTTTCTTAAAAAGGGAGACCCGTTTAAGGCTGAAACAGCCGTTTCGGAGAGAAACCGTATTACGGATGTGGTAAGAGATGCGGGATTTTATCAGTTTTCCGATGAAGATGTGCGTTTTGTGGTGGATACGATTAATAAATCCATATTTAAGAATATATTCGATCCTTTTGATGGTTTTCCAAGTCTGGTAAATGAAAGCAACCCCGATAAACAGCCTCGTCTGGATTTGACCATTCAGATTTTAAACCCTACCGACACCACAAAATACAAGGCCTATTATATCCGGAACATTTATGTTTATCCCGATTATTCGGCTTATTCGCTTCCAGACAGCGCCCTCTACACCCACCATAAATACAAGGATCTGGATATTCGCTATAACAAAGACATCATCAGGCCGCGGGTATTGAAAAATGCGATACAACTGGAAAGTGGAAAATTGTACTCGCAAACCCGTCAGTTTCAAACCATTCGGCGGCTTAACAGTCTGGGAGTCTGGAAATTTGTGAATGTGGAGTTAGACACGCTGAAAGGAATGCCGGACAGTTTGGATTGTTATATCTTCCTTATCCCGGGCAAAAAACAGGAATTGGGAGCTAATATAGAAACCACTACTTCTGGCAATGATTATATCATTGGTGGAGCTTTAAACCTGACCTATCAAAATAACAACACCCACAGGGCGGCCAATCAACTGAAAATCGGTTTAAAATCGGGTATTGAATGGAATTCCGATTCGGCGCGGGCCTTTTTTGTTCAGGCCAGAGAATACAGTGGCAATGCCACGCTCTCTTTCCCACGTTTTATAACCCCTTTTAAGATTAATGATGTCGGCCGTTTTTCAGACCCACAAACCAATCTTGGGCTCGGATTTAATTATTTAAACCGGCTGAATTTTTTCTCTCTTACCAGTTTTAACGGTTCTTTTGGTTACAACTGGAACGAAACCGCATTTAAGAAGTGGATTGTCAGTCCCTTTTCTCTCAACTATAACCATATTTCCAATATCAGTTCGGCTTTTAAGCAACAACTGGAAACAAATCCGTTTCTGAAAAATAGTTTTTCTTCTGTATTTATTGAAGGGGAAAATGCTTCCTTTATTTTTAATAACCAGGTATCTTCTTCCCAGGCGGGGGTAAATTATCTGAGGATCAATTTCGAAGAATCGGGGCTTTTGCTCAATGGCATAGATGCGGCGATTAGGGGCTTCTCCGGGGGGAAAACCAGTTTTGGGAAGCTGACTTCGGTCAATTATTCTCAATATATGCGACTGGATGCAGAATATAAGCATTACTTCAACCGCCGGCATTCGACTCTGGTGATGCGGGCTTACGGTGGCATTGGGATTCCCTATGGAAAATCAAGCGTACTGCCTTACATAAAGCAGTTTACCGCGGGAGGACCCAACAGCATGCGTGCCTGGCGGCTGCGGTCTTTGGGACCGGGTTCTTATTTTAATCCCGATGTTAATAAGCCGGATGTTTTCCCTGACCAAACCGGAGAAATGAAATTGGAAGGGAATGTGGAATATCGTTTTGATATCATGAACCTCTTTACGGGATTTATGAAGATAAAAGGAGCTGTTTTTGTAGATGCCGGCAACATCTGGAACCTGCATGAAAACCCTTATAAACCAGGATCAGAGTTCCAGCCAGATCGCTTTTATCAGGATATTGCCATTGGCAGTGGCGTGGGGCTTCGGCTGGATTTTTCTTACGCTGTGCTGCGGCTGGATGTAGGTACTCCCCTAAAAGAACCTTATATTTCAGATAATTATGGCTGGATATTGAAAACCCTTAGACCCTGGAATGGACGCTGGCGTAAAAATAACCTGGTATTCAACTTCGCAGTAGGGTATCCCTTTTAAGCAGCGGCACCCTTTCACTTACGACTTATTCCTCATCTCAGCCTCGCAAAAAACAAGCGTATCTTCAATATTTCTGGCCTCTTCTACCCCGAAAGCCCCTATTCGGGTGCGGCGTAAGGCGCTCAGATAGGCGCCGCATCCGAGGGCTTCTCCAAAGTCATTGGCCAGGGAGCGAATATAGGTGCCTGTACTGCAGACTACCCTGAAATCCACTTCAGGAAGAGCTATCCGGGTAAGCTCGAAGGTTTTTATTTCAATGTTACGGGCTTCCAGTTTAACGTCCTTTCCTTTGCGGGCCAGTTCGTAAGCTCGTTTTCCTTTTTGCCTGACGGCAGAATGAATGGGAGGTATCTGCTGAATGAGCCCTCTAAATTGATGAGTGGTTTTTTCGAGTGTTTCCGGATTGAGGTATGCTATGGACTTGAAGTCAATGGGTTCCGATTCCAGGTCAAAGGTCGGTGTAACGGCACCTACATAAAAGGTTCCGGTGTATTCTTTTTCCTGTGCCTGGTATTCGGCTATCTTTTTTGTGAATTTTCCTGTGCAACAAATGAGCAGACCGGTAGCCAGAGGGTCTAAAGTACCGGCATGGCCAATCTTGGTCTTAATAAGGTTGCGTATTTTTTTAACCACATCAAAAGAAGTCCACTTAAAGGGCTTGTCCACGAGGAGCACCTGCCCGGGCTGAAAAGGGTTTTCGGGAGACATAAATTGGTAATAATATTATAGCCCCAGGACGTCTTTCATGGTAAAAAAGCCTTTCTTATCATGAAGATATTCTGCTGCCGCCAGCGCTCCCTGTGCAAATCCTTTACGAGAGTGAGCGGTATGCCGGATTTCTATGTCATCAATATCGGAAGTGTAGCGAATGATGTGGGTACCGGGAGCAGGATCAATACGCTTGGATAAGATTTCAAGGTCATCTGCCGAAGCAGTGACTTCATTAATCCAGTTTTTCTTGCGGGAAATTTTTTCAAGGATCTGTTCTGCAAGGGTAATAGCAGTGCCGCTGGGAGCATCTTTCTTTTGAGTATGATGAATTTCCTCCATGCTGATCTCGTACTGCGGCTGATTATCCATGAGTTCGGCGAGTTTTTTATTTATTTCAAAAAACAAGTTGACGCCGATGCTAAAGTTGGAGGCATGAAGGAAGGTTAAATTTTCTTTTTTTACCCGTTGTTCAATTTCAGACAGATGGGTTAACCATCCCGTAGTTCCACAGACTACCGGCAAACCAGCATCCAGACATTTGTTGATGTTCTCAAAGGCCGTTTCCGGAGTAGAAAACTCTATGGCCACATCTGCTTCTTTTAGCTGGTTGCTTTCCAACAGGTCAAGACTGTCTTTATCTATTCTAAAGAGGATATCGTGTCCTTTTTGAAGGGCAATCTCCTCAATGGCTTGTCCCATTTTTCCATAACCGATCAATGCAATTTTCATAAGTAACGAAGGTATTTAAAAGTTATAAGTAAACCCAAAGCCCAGATAGGAATCTTCCTGATGGACGATAGGTCCAAATTTTACCCGGGCCAGCGGGCTGGCAACATCAAAGCTATACAGATATCCGAAGACTACGGCATCTAAAATATTATAAAGATAGACTGCCGCAAACCCGAGGACTGAATAATCTACATACTGTCGGTACCCGTCCCGGATATACTTCAGGTCTTGCTGCCCGTAAATGTCTATGCGTGGATCGCCTGTATATTTTCCGTTAAGTCGCAGCCGATAGGCATCTCTAAAGGTAATATAATGGTCAAAATTGAAGATAAATACGCCCGTGGCTACGCCAATTCCTCCCCACATAAGAGGCGCCTTAATATATTGATGATTGTATATTTGTCCGAGCCCGGGGAGAACAGCTGAATAAAGTGCGGCGCGGCGCGGGCTGTGTACTTTTTGTAAACTGTCCCAATAAGGTACGAAAGGCTTTGCTGCCAGTGTGTCTGTTAGTCCCTTTTGGATAATGGTATCAATGACGAAGGTATCTTTTTGAGCAGAAAAATGGGTTACCTGAACAGCAGACGAATCCTGAGCACGAAGGGCCGGGCCCTTCAAAAGGAAGCCGGCCACCAGGCAGGCAAATCCAATTAATCTGATGTTTGAGCAGCCTTTCAAAATTAACGCATCATTAAATCCAAAATATGATTTAACTCCTCATCAGAGTAAAAATCCAGAACAATACTGCCATTTCCATTGTTCTTCCGGTTTAACTTCACTCGCGTAGAGAAATGGGAAGCCAGGTTGTCCTCTATTTTCCGGTAAGCGGGAGGCAATTGGCTTTTCATTGTTGTTTTCTTTCGTGAAGAAGCGATCATTCTTCTAACCAGGGCTTCTGCCTGTCTTACGGAAAGGTGCTGGTTTATAATTTCTTTGAAGACGTAAAGTTGTTTTTCTACTGTAGAAATGCTGATCAGCGTTTTGGCATGCCCCATGCTGAGGGTTCCGCTTCTTACGGCCACCTGGATATCGGGAGGCAATTTGAGCAGGCGCAGGTAATTGGTAACAGTACTTCGTTTTTTACTTAGCCGATTGGCCAGTTCTTCCTGAGTCAGGTTGCACTCCTCCATCAGTCTCTCCATGCTTAAAGAGATTTCAATGGCATTGAGGTCCTCCCGTTGAAGGTTTTCCAGCAGAGCCAGTTCCAACAGTGCATCATCATTGGTTTGTCTGATGTAGGCCGGAATGTCTTTTAAGCCTGCCATCCCGGAAGCCCGGAGTCTTCTTTCGCCGGATATCAGGCGAAATTTTCCTGATGAAAGACGAGAAACTGTTATGGGCTGGATGACATCGTGCAGTTTTATGGATTCTGCCAGCTCTTGTAGTGCCTCCTCATTAAAATCCTGCCTGGGTTGCAGGGGGTTAATCTCAATTTCTTTTATGGGGACCCGATCTATTGCGGTGGTAATAGTCTTTTGCTTATCCAAAGAGGCGACCGGCCGGGTCAGGTCATTATCCATATTTTGTAATAAGGACCGAATCCCCTTTCCGAGCGCTTCTTTTTTTCCACCAGCCCGTTTTTTATTCGTTGGTTGACTCATCTTCTACTGCTAATATTTTATCCGCTGTGTTAATTTTTGTGGCGTTGTTTTTTTGGAGGATCTCCCTGGCTAATTCCATGTAGTTTTCGGCTCCCTTGCTGTTGGGGTCATACGAAATAACGGGCTTTCCAAAACTGGGCGCCTCTCCCAAGCGGGTGTTCCGGTAGATCAAAGCATTGAAAACCATGTTGTCAAAATGATGCTTCACCTCATTTACCACCTGGTTACACAAGCGCAATCTTCCGTCATACATGGTCATCAGAATACCTTCTATCTCCAGGTTGGTGTTCAGGTGGTTTTGAACGATCTTTATGGTATTGAGCAATTTACCGAGGCCTTCCAGGGCAAAAAACTCACATTGTACCGGTATGATGACCGAATCAGCTGCTGTGAGGGCATTTACAGTGATCAGACCCAATGAAGGAGAGCAGTCGATAATGATAAAGTCGTATTCTTCCTTAACGGGAGCAATTACCTTTTTCAATACAGTTTCCCGGTTAGGGTGGTTAATAAGCTCGAGCTCGGCGCCTACCAGATCGATATGAGAGGGCAATATTTTCAGGAAGTCCATCCCACTATCCACAATGATCCCTTTGATATCCGTACTATTGACCAGGGTGTCATATATCGTCTCTTTCATTTGCGACAAGTTCAGCCCCACTCCCGTCGTACTGTTAGCCTGAGGATCAGCATCCACCAGCAGTGTTTTGTATTCCAGTGTAGCCAGGCTTGCTGCCAGGTTAATAGCCGTTGTAGTTTTACCTACCCCTCCTTTTTGGTTTGCGATTGCAATCGTATGTCCCATTCGTTAAATTGTCATTAGTCATTAGTCATTAGTCGTAAGATGTACTCCTACTTCGACTGCTGTCAGGCTACACCTCAACGGTTTCTCCTATTTCTGGCAGAATCAATTCTACTCCGCCCTCATTAAAATGTGCTTTCGCTTTGTTCTTATCCAGTTTAACCAGGTCAAAGGTGTCAAAATGAATACCGACTACTTTTTTACACGCTACCATTTGTGCTGCCATCAGGGCTTCTTCATATCCCATGGTAAAATCATCGCCTATTGGAAGGATGGCAAAATCCAACTTGAAAAAACGGGGAATAAGTTGCATGTCCATTGTTAAAGCGGTATCCCCACTGTAATAAAAAGTGCCTTCCTCACTTTTAATCACAAAACCGCCGGGATTGCCGGCATAAGTTCCGTCTGCAAAGCTACTGGAATGAATGGCATTCACAAATTTTACAGTACCAAAATCGAAGTCCCACTTTCCACCATGGTTCATGGGATGGCCGTTGGAAATACCCTGGTTAGCCAGCCAGTTGATAATCTCAAAATTAGAAATGACCCTGGCACCGGTCCTTCCGGCAATTGTTACCAGGTCCAATGTGTGATCCTGATGGCCGTGTGAAACCAGAATATAATCTGCCGAAATGCTGTTTACATCAATGTCTTTGGCTAACTCGTTCCCCGTGATAAAAGGATCAAACAGCAAAATTTTTCCTTCTACCTCTATTGAAAAACAGGCATGCCCATAATAAGTAAGTCTCATATCCTGAAAATTAACTCTTATTTTCGAGTTGGACAAAAATACAATGAAATGCAGAATTAGGAAATACAAGTTATCAACGGCAGGGGGTAAACTTACAAGTTGCAAGCAATTAAAGCTAACTTTGCAACTTTAAGGAAAGTTAAAATTTATGATAACGATAGTTTCAGGTACCAATCGTCCTGAAAGCCTTACAAGGATAGTCGTAGTTTTTTATGAAAAGATGCTCAAAGATTTAGGAGAAGCGCCACGGATTCTTTTTCTGGAGGGGGTGGACCTGAATAAAAGAACTGCGAAATTGAAACAGATTGAAGAAGATTTGTTAATCCCCACGGATAAGTTCATCTTTATCTTACCGGAGTATAATGGGAGTTTCCCAGGGGCGGTAAAGGCTTTTATTGATTTATGCAGAGTATCTGAATGTTTTTATGGAAAAAAGGCTTTGTTGACAGGTATTGCCACCGGGCGGGCAGGAAATCTTCGAGGAATGGAACACTTTACAGGGATTCTTAACCACATGAAAATGATCGTTCATCCTAACCGGTTGCCCATTTCGGTGATCAGGAAACTGCTCAATGAAAAAAAGGAATTGGTGGATGAGGATACCCGGATAGTGGTAAAAAATCAACTGGAGGAATTTTTAGTTTTTTGATTATTACAAATGCGTACGAAATTGATATTGTTTTTTCTGATATTGGTGTTTGTTCTGGTGGATATATATGTTTTTCAAGCATTGAAAACGGCTTGGGATATTCAATCTATCGGCTTACGCTATTTTATTTGGGGGCTTTACTGGCTGATTGCAGTAGCCGGTTGGCTGGGCGTTTATTTTCTGCCACGGCTTTTTGATGGCGGTTCCGGGAAGGCAAAGTTTGTGCTCATCACCCTGCTTTTCGGTCTGTTTATAGGGAAGCTTCTGGTGGTAATCTTTTTATTGATCGATGATTTGCGAAGAGGAGGAACCTGGCTTTTTTCCTTATTTAAGAAAAAACAGGAAACCGGATTGACAAATGTCCATGGGATTACACGTTCACAATTTCTTTCCCGCCTGGGCCTGTTAGTGGGAGGTGGTTTTTTCGGAATTCTGATGTATGGCCTCTCCAACAAGTACAACTACCGGATTCGAAGAGTGAAAATACGATTTCCGGAGCTTCCTGAAGCCTTTAATGGGTTGCGGATTGTACAGCTTTCAGATATCCATTCCGGCAGTTTTGATCAACCGGATAAGGTACAAAACGGCATAGAAATGGTGTTGGCAGAAGAACCGGACATTATTCTTTTTACCGGTGACCTGGTAAATAACCGATCCTCCGAGATGAAGGATTACTGGAAACTCTTTAGCCGGCTGCATGCGCCTATGGGAATATATTCCATCTTAGGAAATCATGATTATGGAGATTATGTTGACTGGCCTTCTAAAGAAGCCAAAGCTGCTAATTTACAGGAACTTAAAGATATTCAGGCGCAGATGGGTTGGAAAATGTTGAATAATGCCCATACGGTGCTGAAGAAAAAAGGTCAGCAGATCGGCTTGATCGGAGTAGAAAACTGGAGCGCCAAACCCCGGTTTCCCAAATATGGAGACATGAAAAAGGCGACCGAAGGACTCCCGGATTTACCCTTTAACCTCCTCATGTCGCATGACCCTTCGCACTGGGATGCAGAGATACGCCCCGATTATCCAAATATAGACCTGATGCTTGCAGGCCATACACATGGAATGCAATTTGGCGTGGAAATACCCGGATTGAAGTGGAGTCCCATCCAGTATATGTATCCCGAATGGGCCGGTTTGTATAAAAAAGGTCGCCAATATCTGTATGTGAACAGGGGGTATGGATTTTTGGGTTACCCGGGCCGGGTGGGTATCCTTCCGGAAATTACAGTGATTGAGCTGGAACGAAGCCCTGTCATTCCGACTGGAGCGAAGCGGAACGGAGGAATCTAAAAATTGCAGCGTTGCGGAAGAACCTACCCCTAGAAGAGGTTGTCATCTGTTGTTATTGTAAAGTTCAATAAGATTCCTCCACTCGTCGTACCTCCCCGGTCGGAAAGACAGGTGTTCATCGTTTCTCCTCGGTCAAGAGGACGTGCGGGCATTGTACTTCATTAGCCGGGATAATACCCTCTAATATACTCCTCGACATATCCCTGGAATAACTTCTCTTGTTCCTGCCTGCTTTTACTGTCTAAAGATTTTAAATATTGGTAAAGCCTGCTTTCTTCCTGAGTAAGTAAAGGAAGTTTGCCGGATTTACTGTGGGGCCCCATAACTGCATATTGGCGAAACCGGTTAAAGGTTTACCGGTTCATCAGGATACTTTTGGTGTGAGGGAAATAACTTCTTAGCTGATGTAAAATTTGGAATCCGTGTTCACCAATATCACCCCCCGTAGAAAGAATTGTATCAGCCGGCTATGCGTGCCCACAAACTGTTGTTTATTCAGGTCTTCCAGCCATTTCAATGCATTTTCGGTCGCCGGCGACAACTCATACACCGCCTCATTGGTAGTTTCGTAATAACGACGAAGATATCCCTGCTCGGCCCATTTTTACAAATAATGCAGTGGAGGCTGGCTGTAATCACTGATCTCCTGCCGTTCCAACGCATAAATATAATTACCTGAAAGGCTTTGTAAAGCTCCCTGGAGATAGGCTATTTTGTCCTGTTGCTTGAATACCAAATGAAAAAAGCTCACCAGCAAGGGGAAATGTTCAGCCCGAAGCAGTTGCAGTGTTTTGTCGTTTCGATAAAGAGAAAAGGCCTTCTCGTAATTCATGCCGGTTTTTGATAAATTTATAAAATGAACAACCTTTAAATTGCTCCATAAAGCCGAAAGTACTGATTTCTGCAGATATTTTCTGCAGAATGGAAAGGCAAATCTACATGCCGGTAGCACAACCTATTTGCACTCCGGATTTTTTTGAATTATAACTAAAAGTTATAGAGGATAACTTTTTCGTATTTCTTTTATTGGAATAGTTGATAAATCTTTGCAACCGTTATTACGGATTTAAAAATTTTGAATGAATGAAAAAAACGGATCAAACAGCAAAACTAAATAAAATGCGGTATGGGCTATGGGCCGTTTCTGCATTGTTAATTTTGGCCGTGCTTGTCCTGGTTTTGTTTTGGATCAATTTTAGAGGTAGAGAGCATACAACGGAAACAGCATTGACAACGCCTGTGTCACAAAAGGCAGAACTGCAGGATTTGGTTTATTTCAGGGAGGCCAATTTCAAAACAGACCGGATAAAGGATTCTACCGAACGGGCATTTGTTGAATATGGAAAGGACCTTATTACCAAAACTTCAACGCTTATCGGGCCTAATGTGGAAAAATCCGCTATGCGCTTTTCGGGCAATAATTTGAATTGCAGCAGTTGCCATTTAGATGGAGGTACGCGTCCTTATGCCGCCCCTTTTATAGGAGTCTGGGGAAGCTATCCCAATTTTCGTAAGCGGGAAAATACCCTGGGCACTCTTGAAGATCGGGTAAACGGGTGTATGGAAAGAAGTATGAATGGAAAAAAACTGCCTGTAGATGGGAAAGAGATGAAAGCCATCCTGGCCTATATAAAGTTTCTGAATAAAAATGTGCCTGTTAAAAATAAGATAGAAGGACAGGGATTTGCCTCAATAAATGCGCCGGACAGGCCGGCTGATATCCAAAAGGGACAGGTGGTCTATGCACAACAATGTGCCCGCTGTCATGGAGAAAAAGGGCGGGGATTAAGAAATGGAAAACCTGGAGATGCGAAAGGGTATTTATATCCGCCTCTTTGGGGAAATGAATCTTTCAATGATGGTGCGGGAATGCACCGGGTGCTCACTGCTGCCCGGTTTATAAAAGCCAATATGCCGTATGGTACGCCCGTCGGTAAGCCGGTTTTGACGGATGAGGAAGCGTATGATGTAGCAGCTTATATCAATTCCTTTCCCCGGCCGGAAAAAGCAAATAAAGAAAAAGATTATCCTAATTTGAAATTAAAACCCCAGGATTGCCCTTATCCGCCGTATGCGGATACGCTCTCTATAGAACAACATCAATTAGGACCTTATGTAATGAATTAAATATTTTTCTGACAACTAATCACTCTTAAATCTAAACAAATGAACATCAAACGCAATGTATTCAACCTGAAATCTCTGTTAACCTGTCTCGTGATTTTATTGTTCTTTAACCTGCATTACTCTTTTGCCCAGAACAGTTACAGCGAAAAGGACGCGATAAAGTCTGCGGAGGCTTTTAAAGGAGCCCGGGCTAAAAAGAAACAATATTACGCGGTGTACCAGTTGAATACATCTGATGAAAAGATCATTAATGCTACACTGAGAAACATCAGTAATGCATTGGAAGACCCAAGGTTAAAAGGCAAATTGAAAGTAGAGTTGGTAGCTTTCTCAGGTGGCTGGCAGGTCTTTAATAAAGACAATAATTATAAAGATAAATTGCTGGACTTGAAGAAAAAAGGGGTCATTCTGGCGCAGTGTCATAATACCCTGGAAGAAAGAAATATTCCGACTACCCAGATATTGCCCTTTGTATCTATCGTTCCATCAGGAAATGGAGAACTGATCATTCGTCAGGCGCAAGGTTGGGCGATTGTAAAGCCATAGATACCGAAATATTCCTTATTCTTTAAAATTATAACAAGATGAAGACCAGAATTTTATTTATGGCAGGCGTATTTCTATTCGTGCTGTGCCGTCTTAATACCTTTGCTCAGGAAGTACAATACGATCCACCCTGGCATGATTCTCCTAAGGCGAGTGTAAATTTTACTATAAAAGGAATTGACAATGTTCCTGATTTATATGGAGATGTTAACAATCCGCAACTGGTTATCTTTTTCGCCGGTAATCAGTATATGGTTGTAGAGGAGTTGATCAAGGCCTTCAAAAAAGACTATCCGCAGTATAAACGGGTATTTGCCGAAACGTTGCCTCCTGGCATTTTGGCCCGGCAGATGAAGGGCGGCAGCCTTGCGATGGGTAATATGCGACTGACCCTGCATCCTGATGTTTATACCGCCGGGAAAGCAAGAATAGAGGAGAATAAAGCGTTTTTCTCCCGAACAGTTCCTTATGCTAAAAATCACCTTGCTATTCTGGTCAGAAAAGGGAACCCCAAACACATCCGATCCCTGGAAGACCTTGGGAAAGAGGATGTAAAAGTGAGTATGCCCAACCCTGAATGGGAAGGAATTGGCAGACTGATAGAGAAGGCTTACATAGAAGCGGGCGGAGAAGAACTAAAAAAGCAGATTATGGAGACTAAAGTAGCCAGCGGCAGCACCCTCCTGACTAAGATACATCATCGGCAGACTCCGCTCAATATCCTCTATAACCGATCGGATGCCGGTCCGGTCTGGATTACAGAGGCACGTTACCACAAAAATATCCATTCTCTGGGGATCGTAAAAATACCTTTGGATAAAAACGTTTTTGCAACTTATTTTGCGGGCGCCCTGAAGGAGGCTCCCCATCCGGAGGCTGCCAATGACTTTCTTAACTTTCTGGAAGGAGAAAAAGCACAGCAGATTTATCGGAAGTTTGGTTTTCAGGCCCCCTGAAGAAGTCAAATTTAGTT
>CAYRBD010000084.1:0-14829 GCA_964422465.1 uncultured Chitinophagaceae bacterium | reverse complement strand
TCATCTTGTTCCGCTTTTTTTATCAAGCTAAAAAGTTCTTCTGTTTCTCCTTCGCTAATGGAATTCTTAAGATACTTTTGAAACAGGTAAATAACACGATCCTTATCAGGCTGCATAAAAAGGGTTTACATGAAGCTTCTAATAAGTAAGAGTCAGGAAAAGGCGGAAGGGAGTAAAAGAATTTGAAAAAAGTTATAGAAAACTAAAGAAAAAATAAGGCGATAAGAGGAGATACCTTGGCTAGGCCGGAACGAATCTGCCGAAGCGCCAATACAATTTGTTTTTTCACCGTAAGGGGAGAGATGTTTAATTGTTCCGCAATTTGCTGATGCGTAAGCCCCTCGATCCTGCTGAGTTTGTAAATCAATTGTCTTTTTGAGGGTAGTTTTCCGACTTCCCGGTTAATGATATCTTGTGTTTCTTTAAGGTCCAACAATTCCTCGGTAGATTGTTGGGCTACCTTCATGCGGCTTCTCAGCGCTTCATACAGACGACTGTCTGAGGCCACTTTTTTTAAATAACGATAGGTTTTATTATAGGCTATGGTAAAGATATAGGCTTCAGGATTGTCCACCTCACTCAGGTTTTCGCGGCTTTCCCACAGGGCCGTAAATACCTCTTGTACAATATCTTCAGCTATATCCCGGGATTTGGTCAACTTCAAAGCAGCAGCAAATAGTCGTTTATTATAGGAATCAAAAACCTTCCTGAAGGCTACAACATCCCCTCGGGAAATACATTCAAATAAAACTTTAAAAGTGGGTTGAGGTAAATTCTGAAGCATAATCAAAAAATTATTGACCCCTAAAGTTATAATAAATTTTCAAGCATGCAAAACTACTCTTTACAGCCTTTCTCCTTTTTATTGAAAATCAATACCTTCGCAACTCCAACTTTGAGACCACAATATGAACAATACGGAAACTGATATCCTGGATATAAAAGACATAACCGTCAGGCATCTGGATAAAATCCTTTTTCAATCCTTAACCCTCAAAATACAACAAGGTCAGCATTGGGCTCTACTCGGGAAAAGCGGGTCCGGCAAATCAGCTCTGCTGCATACGGTATTAGGTGATTTTAACATCACGAACGGGCAAATTCGTTATCCTTATTTTAAAGAATTTAAAAGTACTCATGGCATAACAGACCCTTTGTTCACCAACCGGAAACTTATGGCCTTCGTAAGCCAGCAGGCTGAATTTAAAAATAAGCAAAACATGAAAGACTTCTTCTATCAACAACGGTTTCATTCCTGGTTTGCAGAAGAAGCCAACACGGTAGAAGACTATTTGAAAGAAGAATTTGAGAAAATACGTTTAAATATCCCCGGCTCCCTGGTTCGGTTTTCCCCGGAATGGGTAATCCGGCACCTTCAATTAAAACAGCTGCTCCAAAAAACCCTTATTCAACTTTCTAACGGAGAAACCAGACGGCTTTTAATTGCCCACGCCCTCTTAAAACAGCCTCTTTTGTTGTTACTGGACAACCCGTTTATCGGGCTGGACAGCGCGACACGACCTATTTTAACAACCTTGCTTAAAGAGATTACCCAAAAAGGGACACACCTTTTGATGGCAACCACAGTCCGGGAAATACCGGATTGCATTACCCACATCGCACGCCTTGAAAAAGGAAAAATCAAGTATGCCGGCCCAAAAGAAAAATTTAACCTTGGGCAGCCGGCCACTCCGCTTCAATCCAATTGGGAACCGGATCAAAATCTTCTTTCAAAAATAGAAGAGTTACAACCCTTCCAAAAGGCAGTTTTCAACAATACCCTTAAGATGGAAGACATTCACGTCCGTTACGGGGGCAAGGATATCTTAAAGCAGGTCAACTGGACGGTAAAAAAAGGAGAAAAATGGGCCTTGCTGGGGCCTAATGGCGCCGGTAAATCAACCCTGCTGAGCCTGCTAAATGGAGACCATCCACAGGCTTACGCCAACAAGATTGAGTTATTTGATCAAAAAAGAGGAAGCGGAGAAAGCATTTGGGAACTTAAACATCAGATTGGGTTCGTGTCTCCCGAGATGCACCAGTACTTTAAAGGGAAGGGCAGTTGCATGAACGTAATTCTTTCTGGCCTGGACGACACCATGGGGTTCCGCAGAAAGGAAACTACTCCCCGGGAAAGGGAGTTAGCCTTCAATTGGCTAAAAGTATTGGATTTAACGCCCCTGGAGAAAGTGCGCTTTAAAGATGTCGCTACCGGGGAACAACGGCTGTTGTTGCTATTGCGTGCATTGATTAAAAATCCGCCCTTACTCCTGCTGGATGAGCCCTGCCAGGGACTGGACGATCTACAAAGAGCTCATTTCAGGCGTATCATTGATGTCCTTTGTCAGGGAAAGGAGAAAACCCTGATTTATGTCAGCCATTATCGGGAAGATATACCGGATTGTGTAAATAAGGTGTTGGAACTGGAGAATGGGAAATCCTTGAAATCCCTACCTTTGCATCAGAATAAAAAGGAATAGATTTTGGTTAAAATAGGCCCCATACAATTACCGGACTTTTCATTGCTTCTGGCGCCCATGGAAGACGTCAGCGACCCGCCCTTTCGCATCCTATGCAAAGAACAAGGCGCCGACATGATGTACACAGAATTTATTTCTTCCGAAGGGTTGATCCGGGATGCACTGAAAAGCCGTCAGAAACTGGACATTTTTGATTACGAACGCCCCATTGGCATCCAAATATTTGGCGGAGAAGAATCTTCCATGATTGAAGCCACGCGTATTGCAGAAAGGACCCATCCGGATGTGATTGATATTAATTTCGGATGTCCGGTAAAAAAGGTGGTCAGCAAGGGCGCCGGAGCGGGTATCCTGCAGGACATTCCCAAAATGGTACACCTCACTGCCGCTCTTGTAAAAACCACTACCCTGCCGGTTACTGTGAAAACCCGCCTCGGCTGGGATGACAACAGTAAATATATTGAAGAAGTGGCCGAACGACTGCAGGATGTGGGTATTCAGGCTCTTTCCATTCACGGGCGTACTCGCAAACAAATGTATAAAGGCCAGGCAGACTGGACCCTCATCGGCAAAATCAAAAACAATCCCCGCATTCACATTCCCATATTTGGAAATGGCGATATTTCTACTCCTCAAAAAGCTATCGAGGCAAAAAACAAATACGGGGTAGATGGTGTTATGATAGGAAGAGCGGCTATTGGTTATCCCTGGATTTTCAGAGAGATGAGGCATTTTATAGAAACCGGTGAAATACTGCAGGCCCCGACCCTTACAGAAAGAGTAGAAGCCTGCAGAAGGCACCTGAAAAAGTCGGTCGAATGGAAAGGTGAAAAGTTGGGGCTGCTGGAAATGCGAAGACATTATACCAACTATCTGAAAGGGTTACCTAATATAAAGGAGTTCCGGACTCAATTGGTAACCAGCGGGGAGATAGAGAAAGTGCTTGAAGTATTAACAGAAATAGAAGATTATTATGAAGGTTATATTTTTGATAACGCTGTCCCCTCTCCCAAAACTCCGTCTCCTGTAGCTACGTGATACTCCCAAATGCCTGTCTCATATTTTTTCATCCGTTAAAAATGGAAATCATGATCAGGTTTTTGAAAAATGAAGTTTGGAAAAGTCTTCCACTAAAAGACAAACGAGCCTTAAGAAAGAAATATGCCATTTCAAACAGAGGCAGACTGGTAAGCTATAAAGATGAGATAAGATCAGGCACCTTGTTAAAAGGTTCCACAGTGGAAGGTTATACTGTTATTAATGTAAAACCAAACAATAATTATCAGTCGTTGTATCTGCACCGCGTCATTGCTAAATTGTTTATTCCCAAACCAGACCGGAAACACAAATTTGTTATTCATCTGGATTATAATAAGAAAAACAATGATGTAAGGAATTTACGTTGGGTTACCAAAGAGGAGATGGAAGCGCATCAGCAAAACAGCCCGGCCAAACTGGCCTATAAAGAAAAACAGCGTAATCGCACTGAAGGGTTAAAACTGAATGCTCAGAAGGTAAGGGCCATTAAACGTCTGTTAAAAAACAAAGGGCAAAAAACCATGAAGCAAATAGCCCACAAGTACGATATTAGCGAGATGCAGCTTTACCGGATAAAAAATGGGGAAAACTGGGGACATGTAACGGTTTAAATATCTTTCTCTACCCACCGGCCCATTAAGATCATATCAGTATAGAGTTGGTCATTAAGGCAAAATGCACGAGGTCTGCGGCCTTCCTCTTTAAAACCAAAATTCTGATATAACCGTATAGCCTTCTCATTATTGGCCATCACACTGAGTTGGATATATCTTATATTCGGGTGAGCAGAAACCCATTTAAGTAAATGATTAATCATTCTTCGCGCAATACCCATATTCCAATAGACTTCAAGTACCACCACTCCAAATTCTCCCACATGCTTTTGTTTCTGCCATCTGCTCTGGGTGAGGCTGAGGGTACCTACAATCTTTTCGCGGGTAAGGGCAATAAGAAACAGGTTATTTTCATTCTTTTGGTACTGGGAAATGAAGTTTCGCTCCTGCATCTCCGAAATACGGTTTGCTTCTTCTGGCGTAGTCATCAGGAAACCGGTTTCATTCGTGGCTTTCCTGAACATCTCCAACAGCGCAGGGGCATCATCGGGAACCGCTTCCCGTATGCGCATACTTTCTCCATTGGCCAGCAGATATTGCATAGCCTAAAAGTACAAAAAAGTCTAATCTATTTTACAATTTTATCCATACCCAGGTAAGAATGCAAAACTTCAGGCAGATGAATCCCATTTTCCTCCTGGTTATTTTCCAATAAACAGGCAACAATGCGTGGCAGAGCCAACGAACTGCCATTCAAAGAGTGGAGCAGTTGCTTTTTCCCCTTCTCTCCTTTCATCCTGATCTTCATCCTGTTGGTTTGGAAAGTCTCAAAATTAGAAACAGAACTTACCTCCAGCCAGCGTTTTTGTGCAGCGCTATATACCTCAAAATCATAGGTCAGTGCAGCAGTAAAACTCAGGTCCCCACCACATAGCCGCAAGATCCGGTAAGGTAATCCCAGGCTTTGTATCAGCTTTTCGACTTCGCTCACCATCGCCTCCAGGTCATCATAAGAATGATCCGGATGTACAATGCGCACGAGTTCCACCTTGTCAAATTGATGAAGGCGGTTGAGCCCCCGCACCTCCTTCCCATAAGAACCGGCCTCCCGGCGAAAACAGGGCGTATAACCCGTCATTTTAACCGGCAACTGATCTTCACTCAGGATAACATCTCTGTAAATATTAGTAAGCGGTACCTCTGCAGTCGGAATAAGATAAAGATCATCTTCCTTCACATAATACATCTGCCCCTCCTTATCCGGAAGCTGACCGGTACCATAAGCCGTATGCTCATTTACCACAAGCGGAGGTTGGTAGGGCGTATATCCATTCTTAATATTGTATTGCAGAAAATAGCTGATCAGGGCCCATTGCAGGCGTGCTCCCTGTCCTTTATACAAGGGGAAACCACTGCCCGTTATTTTATTACCCAATTCAAAATCAATCAAATCAAATTTCTTCGCGAGTTCCCAATGCGGTAATGCCGCTTCCAATAAATCCGGTATCTTTCCGCCTTCCCGAACGACCTCATTATCTTCTTCTGATTGACCGGCAGGAACGGAAGCATGGGGAATATTGGGAATCAGCAACAGGGTATCATGCAAAGTACTCGAAAGCGCTTGCAGATTATCCTGCAGCGGTTGCAATTTATTTTTTAGTGCGGTTACTTCTTCTTTTTGCCTTTCAGCTTCCACTTTTTCACCTTCCCGCATAAGCTTGCCAATCGTCTTGGATGCTTCATTAACATGGGCCTGTATCTGGTCGCATTCAGTTTTTAATTTTCGCCGTTCTTCATCCAGCCGGATTACTGCTGAAACAAGTTCAGGTTTCTTAAAATTGCGTTTTTCAAGCCCCTCCAATATCCGTTCTTTACTTTCCCTGATCTTATTTAGCTCCAGCATGTCTTTTTTTTGCAAAGATAAGGTCAATAACCATATTTGTCTTTCCACAGGCTTTTTAAATATTCCCGTAATTTATTTTCCCTGGGGTTATTTCCAGGGTTATAAAAAGTGGTTCCTGATAAGGCATGGGGCAAATACTCCTGGAGGACAAAATTCTTTTCATAATCATGCGCATATTGATAGCCCTTACCGTAGCCCTGTTCTCTCATCAATTTGGTAGGTGCATTTCGCAAATCCAGCGGTACCGGTAAGTTACCTCTTTTACGGGCAACAGACTGCGCCTTGTTAATGGCCATATAACTCGCATTACTTTTGGGAGAACTGGCAAGATAAGTAACACATTGTGCAAGAATAATCCGGGACTCGGGATAACCAATCTGATTAACAGCCTGAAAGGTATTGCTCGCCAACACCAAAGCGGTCGGGTTGGCATTACCAATATCCTCTGAGGCCAGGATCACCAATCGTCTTGCAATAAACTTGACGTCTTCTCCCCCTTCAATCATTCTGGCCAGCCAGTAAACTGCAGCATTGGGATCGCTCCCTCTGATGGACTTAATAAACGCGGAGATGATATCATAATGTTGCTCTCCTCCTTTATCGTACAAGGCCACCTGTTGCTGGGCGGTTTCCATTACCTTTTGATCTGTAATTTCAAATAGAGATGGGTTCGTCTTAGTTTTTTCTCCCAAGGAATTTACGACCAATTCAAATAGGTTTAAAAGCCGTCTTGCATCCCCGTCTGCAATTCGCATCAGGGCGTTATCCTCTTTAATGACAACTTTCTTTTCAGAAAGCCATTTGTCTTCTTTCAGCGCCCGATTCAACAGCTTGTTTAAGGTCTCCTTTTCCAGAGGTCGCAGGATATAAACCTGGCAACGGGATAAAAGAGCCGCATTTACTTCAAATGACGGATTTTCTGTAGTAGCTCCTATAAGGGTGATCACTCCTTTTTCAACTGCGCCCAACAACGCATCCTGCTGCCCTTTATTAAACCGGTGAATTTCATCAATAAAAAGGATAGTGCCTTCCATCTTAGCGGCAGTAGCAATTACTTCGCGTACATCCTTCACCCCGGAAGAAATAGCGCTCAGGGTGAAAAAAGGGCGGTCCAGCGTTTGTGCAATCACCTGCGCCAGGGTTGTCTTTCCTGTACCTGGCGGGCCCCATAATATCAGAGAGGTAAGGTTTCCCTGATCCACCATCTTTTTTAAAACACCATTAACTCCTGTGAGATGCTCCTGACCAACGACTTCCTCCAATGTTTTCGGCCGCAGGCGTTCTGCTAAAGGGGTCGTAGGTTTATTCATAAACTAAGAACGTTTACTGCGCATCATTTTGTCTTAAAAACTCATAAAGGTCCCGCGCTTCTTCTTTAGAAACTCCCTGATCTGTCATTCTGGTGTTGTTATATTGCGCCAAAAGCGCTTTCGCAACAGGGTCTTCATTCAACATTCCATCGGGATTGGTAATCATGTTCATGATCCACTCCGGAGTACGTATTTTGGTAATTCCCTTCAGCCCCGGCCCTATCATCCGTTGGTCCGTTGCCTGATGACAAACCGTGCATTTGGTCTGAAAAATTTCCTGTCCCTTAGAAGCCATATCGGCATCGATAGAAGAAGGAATATCCACAGATTTAAATTCCCCCACTCCTTTGCTATCGCTGGCTTTATCAGGATCAACGGCGCTCTGACTATCTGTATTTCCTGATGTTGCATTTGAACTTTTAGAAGAACCCGAGTTTCCTCCACAAGCATACAAAGAAAGCCCCGCAAACAGGACACAAACAACATATAATTTTCTCATTGCTTTATAAAAATTTAAATAATTAACTAAATCTTTTTCTTTTTAACAGCCTTTTTTTGGGGAGAAGCGGATTTTCTTTTCATTTCTAACTTCATGTTGGTAATATGCCCACGCCCCTGTCGGATGTCTGTTGCCAAGTCCTGAATCGTAGTTTGTTCAAAGAGCTCTTTAAGCCCTTCCCGGTAGGGTTTAAATTTATCATGTATCGGACAGGGATAATTGTCGGAACATTCTTTAAGTCCTAAAGCGCAATTCTCAAAAAATTCTCCACAATCGAGCGCATTTAATATCTGTAATATAGAAACAGGATCGTGATCGGAATTGAGAAAAAATCCTCCATTAGGACCTTTTGCAGAGCCAATAATTTTAGATTTCACAAGGGATTGTAAGATTTTTCCTGTAAAATACATGGGTGATTCAATTTCTCTGGAGATTTCTTTGATCCCCAGCCGCCGTCCTTCATTGCTACGAATAGCAATAAAAACACAGGCCCTCAACCCATATTCACAAGTTTTTGAAAACATAAGATTTTCAGATTAGTAACAAATAGATGATAAAAAAATCAAAATATCCTTATCTGGATAGGTAAAACAGGTGCATAAAGGTAATTGATTTTTATAATTTTTTACAAAAAAAAACCTGCTTAAGAAAAGCAGGTTTTTTTGATCAAAATTTTATTATTTACTACGACGAAGATTGGGGTGCGGCGGAGGTACCATATTTGGACCTTCATCACCAGCATTTGCACTCCTCAAATCAACAGTATGTGTATCACCAGGTACGCCATGGTACTGGAAGATGAAACGGCTTGCAGGAATACCTTCCTGTTCTGTCATGTAGTTAATGATAGAGTTTACACGATCCCAAGCCAGTTGCTCACTTCTCTTAGAAGCTTCAGCATGTCCGGTAACTACCACACGGCAATCCGGGCTCTGGCGCATCTGGTTGGCAACATTAGCCAGAAGGCTTTTTGAATCATTGGAAAGGCTTACGCTGTTTCCACTGAAAGTGATGCTTGGCAAAGTTCCCAGATCACACACCGGAGCTGCAGCTTTACAATCATCAGGGCAAGGGCATTTCCCTACGCCATCTTCATCAACAGGCTGACAATAGGTAGGCGTGATCAACTGTTTGTCTTTGTAGTCAGGAACACCATCGCCATCTGTATCCAGTGCACATCCGTGAACATCAACAGGAACACCTGAAGGCGTATTCGGGCATTTGTCGAATTGGTCGGTTACGCCATCGCCATCAGCATCCGGCAATACAGGTTCCGGCAATTTCATGTGGCGGGGTGCATTAAGCTCGTTGTAAGCAAAGCCCAGTGGATTTTCCCACCAAAGCGGAGCCGTTCTTTTAGCCGTGCTACCCAGGTCAAAGTTCAAACGAACGTTAGAGTAGGAAATGATATCAGGGCCTGGTGTGTTTACACCTTTTACACCGTGAGAAACGCCATCAAGATAGTCATCAAAGGGAAGCAGGAACTTCTGCTCAACCCCAATGTTGAAATGAGGGGAGATTTTAAATGCTACTCCAATACCACCGTCTAAACTATGACGAAGGAACGGGCCTTTCTCAGGTTTGTTACTGTTTGGTGTGCGATTTCCGGATTGAATAGTGGTTTCATAAGAACCATCATGTGCATTTTTTACAGCATCAATAATGTCTTTTCTTTTACCGCTGAAACTATTATTGTATGCGGAATTCCCATTTAAGGCATCCATTTCGGTTTTGTATGCCAAAGCGGTATATCCACCAAACACATACCAGTTAACTTTGGGCGCTTCCTTATGGAACATGATGTTGTTCAGAGAAGCAATCACATCAACAGATGCGTAACCGGCAGTCATTTTGTAATCAGGATAGAAAGAAGCATTAGCTCCATAAGCAGAAGCTGCAGCGGTTCCTGACAGATTAGGTTGAGCCAGTACTTTTTGGTACCCAACCCCCTTAGCCTGCATATAACCTAAGTCGGCACGTAGGGAAATAGTATAACCCAGCGCTTTTCTCAGAGACAGCCCGGCTGCAAAACCGGGTTGAGCTGCCACATCGCCCATGATCCAGTTGTAACCGCCATGAACTCCCAATTCCCACATGTCGCGAGGCTTGGCCGGGTAAATAGATTCATTGTTCAAAAAACTTTGTTGTTGTTCCATTCGGGATTCGGGAACATAAGCGGTATCAAGATAGTCATGACCACCTACCGCACTCGACTGCCCAAAAACTTGGGACACTGCTAACAGGCTACACAGCGCTGTTAGGAATAGGTACTTTTTGCTTGCCATAATAATTGTTATTTTAGGATAACGATAAAAAAACTAAAACTTATTGGTTTCCAAAAGGCAAAGGTAATTATTCAACAATGAAATTACAAACTTTTTATGAATTCTCCTAAAATTCTTCATTTAGGGTTGCTCGTTAGGTTGCCAATTCGTTTGGTATATAGGCTAACAAAAATGATTCCAACTTTTTAACAAACCCGTAAATTCTTGAAATTTCACGATTGTGAGCCAAAAAAATTACCTTAGCAGCCTCTAAACAAACTGCTACAATCAAACGGGGTATGAAAGAAATAAAAAGGCTCATCCAACCCGAACTGACAGCCTTTGAAGCTAAATTTGCAAATGCGGTAAAAAGCAGAATTCCCCTGCTGGACCGGATTATGCATTACATTGTAAAGCGAAAAGGGAAACAAATCCGCCCCATGTTCGTTTTCCTCTCGGCTAAACTCGCAGGAGAAGTCAACGAAACAACATATCGTACCGCCGCATTGGTAGAACTCCTTCACACAGCTACTTTGGTTCATGATGATGTGGTGGATGATTCCAATCAGCGAAGAGGACGCTTTTCTATTAATGCACTATGGAAAAATAAAATAGCCGTTCTGGTGGGAGATTACCTGCTCTCAAAAGGGCTCCTGCTTTCTCTGGACAATGGAGATTTTGAAATTCTTCGTATCTTATCCACCGCAGTAAAGGAAATGAGTGAAGGAGAATTGCTTCAAATCGAGAAAGCCCGTAAACTGGATATTGAAGAATCGGTGTACTTTAATATTATTCGCAGTAAAACGGCCTCTCTCCTGGCTTCTTCCTGTGCTGCCGGCGCTTATTCTACTTCCGGGGATCATGTATTGTCGGAGAAAATGCGGGAATTTGGCCAAAAAGTGGGGATTGCCTTTCAAATAAAAGATGATCTTTTTGATTACGGAAGCCAAAAGATAGGAAAGCCAACCGGGATAGACATCCGGGAAAAGAAGATGACCTTGCCGCTTATTTATACCCTGAGCAAAGTAGATAAAGTTACCCGCCGACACCTTATATATATAGTAAAAAACCAGGGGCATCTCAAGCAAAAGGTCAATGAGGTCATCCAAAGCGTTATTGACAACGGCGGAATCGAATATGCAACGGCTCAAATGCAAAAATATCAGAAAGAAGCTTTTGAAGTCCTTTATACCTTCCCGGAAAGTGAAATCCGGGACGGGCTGGAGCAACTTGTACGCTTTACTACGGAAAGAACCTATTGAATCATTCATAAAAAATGACTCAAAAACGCTGGATATTAAGCTCTCCGGATATGCAATTATGCCATCATCTCCAGGAAGTACTTGGCATACGACCGGTATATTGCAGGATACTGGCCAACCGGGGAATTCACGATTTCCGGGAGGCCCGGGCTTTTTTCCGCCCCAAAGTCAGCCATTTACATGATCCCTGGCTGTTGAAAGGAATGGAAAAAGCAGTTGAGCGAATAGATGAAGCCCTTCAAAAAGAAGAAAAAATATTGGTTTACGGAGATTATGATGTGGATGGAACCACAGCAGTGGGAATGGTGTTTTCTTTCCTGAAAAATAAAATGTCACCGGCGAAAATGGCTTATTATATCCCCGATCGGTATAAAGAAGGATATGGAATATCAAAAAAAGGGGTCGATTATGCATACAAGCAGGGTTTTACTTTAATTATCGCGCTGGATTGCGGGGTGAAAGCCGTTGAACAAATAACGTATGCCCGCTCTCTGGGGCTTGATTTCATTATATGTGATCATCATCTGCCCGGAGAAAAACCTCCACCCGCCTATGCCCTGCTTAACCCCAAACAAAAACAATGTCCCTATCCTTATAAAGAATTGAGTGGCTGCGGGATTGGGTTCAAATTGATATGCGCCCTGGTCCAATATTGGGGGTTGCCTTCTGAAAGTGCTTTTCAATATCTGGATCTTGTAGCCACCAGCATTGCCGCCGACATTGTACCCCTGACCGGAGAAAATCGCACCCTGGCCTTTTTAGGCCTTAAAAAAATAAACACTCATCCACTGCCTGCCCTTCAGGCGCTTATTGAAGTCAGTGATATAAAAAAGGAATTAAACCTCAGAGATGTAGTATTCATGCTTGCTCCCCGGATCAATGCGGCTGGCAGAATGGGAGATGCAAGAAATGCCGTACAACTCTTTATCGAGACAAAACCTGAAAAGGCCGCCCTCCTGGCCAAAAAACTCCATGAAATGAATGCAGAGCGGAAAAAATTGGAGAAAGCCATAACCACTGAAATTCTGAATCGCATTAAGAGGGATCAAAACTTTTCCCGCCAAAAAACTACCGTCCTATACGCTCCCGACTGGCACAAGGGCGTGATCGGTATTACCGCCTCCCGCATAATGGAAACTCACTATCGTCCTACCGTTATCCTTTCAGGGGCCGAAGGCAGGGTATCCGGCTCGGCCCGTTCTGTCAGAGGTTTTAATATTTACAATGCCCTGGAAGAATGCAAGGATCTGCTTGAACGCTTTGGAGGACATTTTTTTGCCGCCGGTGTGAGCCTGAAACCGGAACACATAGAAACCTTTTCCCAAAAGTTTGAAGAGGTCGTGTCCGAAAAGATTGATCCGGACCTGCTCATTCCGGAAGTTAACATAGATGCCGAATTGAACCTTGCAGATCTGAGTGAAAAATTCTATACTATGCTCTGCCGGTTTGAGCCTTTTGGCCCTGAAAACCCTCAGCCGGTGTTTCTTTTGAAAGGCGCCAGAGACAACGGATTTTCGAAACTCATCGGGTCCAACCATATTCGTTTTGAACTCTTGCATCCCTCCTGCCCCGAGCGGTCTTTTGTGGGGATTGGGTTTAACCTGGCTGAAAAATTTGATCTCGTAGCCTCGGGTCAGCCCTTTGACCTCTGTTTTTCGCTGGAAAAAAATGAATTTGCCGGCCGCTCAGATATCCAGTTGAATGTACATGATATAAGAAAGACGGAATAAGCAAATTTATCAAATATGACTTTTTGTCATATATTTTCTCTTTCCTATGTCATATCTTCTGATTTCGATCAATGGTTTATTTTTTGTAGAAAACTTTGTACTTTTAAAATTACGAAAAAGGAGATTATAAAAATATGAACGTAAATAATTTCACCATTAAATCGCAGGAAGCGCTACAACTGGCGCAGCAACTGGCTTTTAATGCACAAAACCAAAGTATTGAAACAGGCCACCTGCTTAAAGCGCTGATGGAAGGAAATGAAGATATTATTGATTATTTACTAAAGAAAAATAATGTCAACGTAAGTTTCCTAAAACAGAAACTGGATGAACAAATACAGCGTTACCCGAAGGTTTCGGGAGAAGGCGGCCAGATTATGAGTCGTGATGCCAACAACGTCCTCCTGCGTGCAGGCGCCGCGATAAAGGAATTTAAAGATGAATTTGTCAGTGTAGAACACCTTTTGTTGGCGATTCTGCAGGGAAATGACGACACTGCCAAGCTCCTGAAAGATGTGGGCCTGACAGAAACCGGCCTCAAAGCTGCTATTAAAGAATTGAGAAAAGGGTCTAATATCACTTCCCAAAATGCGGAATCGCAATACAATGCATTGCAAAAATATGCCCGCAACCTGAACGAACTGGCGTCGTCCGGGAAACTGGATCCCGTTATCGGCAGAGACGAGGAAATCCGGCGTACCCTGCACATCCTTACCCGGCGAACCAAAAACAACCCTATTTTAGTCGGAGAACCCGGTGTAGGTAAAACAGCCATTGCAGAAGGGCTCGGACACCGGATCGTAAACGGGGATGTTCCGGAAAACCTTAAAACCAAAGTCATTTACGCCCTGGATATGGGAGCCATGATGGCGGGAGCCAAATACCGGGGAGAATTTGAAGAAAGACTAAAAGCCGTCATCAAAGAAGTGACGGAGAGTGACGGCGAAATCATCCTCTTTATTGACGAAATCCATACCCTGGTAGGCGCAGGCGCCATGGAAGGCGCCATGGACGCGGCAAATATCCTGAAACCAGCGCTGGCAAGAGGAGAACTTCGGGCTATCGGTGCCACCACCTTAAACGAGTATCAAAAATATTTTGAAAAAGACAAGGCGTTGGAACGTCGTTTTCAGGTAGTCATGGTAAATGAACCTTCCGTAGAAGATGCCATATCCATTCTGCGAGGGTTAAAAGAACGCTATGAAACACATCACCACGTCAGAATAAAAGATGAGGCTATCATCGCGGCAGTAGAACTCTCCCACCGGTATATATCGGATCGTTTCCTGCCCGACAAGGCCATTGACCTCATAGACGAAAGCGCAGCCAAACTCCGGCTGGAGATGAACTCCATGCCGGAGGAACTGGATGAACTCGAAAGACGGGTTCGCCAACTGGAAATTGAGCGAGAAGCTATCAAACAGGAGAATGATAAAGAAAAACTGGATGGCCTGAATAAAGAAATTGCAGAATTAAATGAAGAACGCAATGCTTTCAAAGCCAAATGGCAACAGGAAAAAGAAATTCTGGACAAAATACAAAATGCCCAGTCAGCCATCGAAGATTTAAAACATGAAGCCGAGCAGGCCGAACGCAATGGCGATTATGGCAAGGTAGCCGAAATCCGCTACGGAAAGGTGAAAGAACAACAAGACCTCGTACAGAAATACAGCAACGAACTGGAAGAAATTTCCTCCAACAGCAAACGCATGCTGAAAGAGGAAGTAGATGCGGAAGATATTGCAGAAAATGTGTCGCGGGCCACAGGCATACCGGTAGCTCGTATGTT
>CAYRBD010000083.1:1754-15163 GCA_964422465.1 uncultured Chitinophagaceae bacterium | reverse complement strand
CAACAGTCCGTCTGTTTCTTCGTCCAGGTTATCAAATTCTCCTAAGAGTCTGTCCTTAAAGTCTTCGGAAAAATGTTTGGTATCCAGGACGAGGTAAGGATGTTTTGTAAGAGGAGATTGCTTCGCTCCGCTCGCAATGGCGACATTAAAAAGATTTTTCCAGTCTTCCAATTGGGCTTTATTCTCCAGGATTTCAGGATAGTATTTTTCGGGAATGCGGTCGAGGGTAATGCAGTAATCGGTGCGGATGACCAATTTCTTTTTCAGCCAGAGCTTCTTTTGAAAATCTTCTATCTGCGCCAGGAAGGTGATGATTTTGTTGGCTACCGTTTTCAGCGCTTTTACCTTGGACAGTTGTGCCGTAAAGAAAGCCGTATTTTCAGTGTCTATATCATCGATAAACAGCACTTCATTTTTGATATAGAAATCCAGCTCCCGGCGCAGGAAGCCTCCCAAATCTTTGTGAATAAAATAATCGAAAGTGTTGCGGGAGATGAAGTTGTTCAGGTGCTTCTCCATCAGCGTGCGGTTCTTGTCTTTTGCGGTAGGCGCTTTTTCAAAGGCAGAAGCAAAAGCCACCGGAATATGATTTTGTATCACCTTTATGGCCTGAGCGGCTAAATCTGCCTGTTTGGTCTTTCCGGAATGTGGTTCATACGTCAGGTTAATGAACAATTCCTCTCCTTCAGTCTCCAAGGGCAGCTCTTCATAAATAGCAAAGCGACGCTCCTGGTTGTTTTGGCTTTTGTTGTTGTTTTGCTCGGTGGAAGCTTCCTTTAACCGGAAGTGAACTTTCTTTCCACCGGCAATTTTGAAAGCATAATTTTTCAGATATTCCGATGTTTTGATGTAATACTGATCGTAGTTGGCCCAATAGAGTTTCACTTCTTCGCCTTCGTACGGGATGGCATATACGCCTTTTTTATACCGGCGTTGAGAAATAAAATCTCCTTCTTTATAATAGCGTTTGAAAAAGGCCGCCAGATGAGAGAATATTTCCTGTTCGAGGGCATTGGTATCCACCGCCTGAGCCAATCGGGCTTTCAGGTCAAGAAATTTCTGGGAAGATTCATGAGCTACGCCTGCATCATCCAATGCTTTTTCCAATTGGGTTAATTCCTCATGCAAACCCACCGAGTCTTTTGAACCCGTCTCCGACAGGATGGATTTAATATCTTCCGGAAGCTTTTTATCAATAAATTCTTCTACTTCTCTGCGTTTTTGATTCATGATGCGGTAGATCCCAAAATCGAGATCGGCCTTATCCATTTCAAAGATTTCTTTCAGAACCTGTTCTAACTTTTCGTAATTGTCCATTGAGGTGGTGGTTAGTGATTAGTGGTTAGTGGTTAGTAGCCTTAGTGGTTAGTGGTTAGTGAGTTTCGTTTTCAGTCTATTTTGTAGGGCGTTGAGCATTTTACCAACTTCAGTGAGTAGGATGAGTGCTGTATTTGTCTCTTCCGGCTTCAAATATTCTATTTTTTCACATAGTAATAATTGCGTTTCGAGTTCTGCTTTTGAGCCTTTGGCAATAGCCAGAAATTGAATAAATTCTTTGGTCGAGTTTCTCGCCTGCCCCTCTGCAATATTACTGGAAATGGAAACAACTGCTCTCCTTATCTGATCACCTAATGCATAATTCTCCTCTTTCGGTAGCTTTTTTACCAATTGATACACCACAACAGCTAAGTCCATCGCCTTTTGCCAAACCAATAAGTCTTTGAAGTCTTTTATCATGCTTTTTAGTGGTTAGTTTTTAGTGATTAGTGATGAGTGGTTAGTGGTTAGTTTTTAGTGATTGGCGTCTAATCACTAACCACTCTTCCCCTAACCACTAAACAATTTCAAATGCAATAGTAAACAATTCTTCTTCTTTAATCGTCCGGTTTAATTTCTGTTTGGCTTCTGTTATCATCTGATCCCGTTCTGCTTCTATTTCATCTTCTTTTTCAAAGAAATGACGTTTCAAGCGGTTTACTTTCTTTTTAGAACGGGATAGTTTTTCCTGCAGAGCCAGCACTTCACTTGCAGAAAGCCCTTCTTCCATGGCGGCACGGTCTATTTCTCTCACTTCCTTTTTGGCTTTTTTTAAATCCTCTTCCATGCTGTTTATCCGGTCGTCAGCCCAGTTGTGAAATTTCTTAAATTCTCTTTGCATCAGCGCCGTGTCGGTATCTTCCAAATGCTTTAAGCGTTTGGCTTTTACATCTGAATGAACTTTATCCAGGGCAGCCTCATTTTTTGTATTCTCAGGATGTACCTCCGATGGCAGGCCCAAAATAAAGCGACACATTTCATCGTCCAATCGCTCCTTTTTATCGGTAATTCCCGAAAAGAGGAGTACACTGTGCGACTCGATATCAGAGGTAACCACCAGGTTGGATATCTTCAAAAGACCGGTCTTTGATTGTAGATTTTTTAGAATGGTATTTTTCCTGCCTGACCCGGCAAAATGAAAATCCAGCTGAGCAAAAGGCGTTTTCTCTTTTTTACCTTGCCCGATTATTTTTTGTGCAATCTTGCCATTTAACAAAAATGGGACAGCTTCTTCATTTTTTTTATCCAAGGTGTATTTTTCGCCATTTTCCAACACAAAAGTATATCTATCAGGGAAAAAATGGGCTTTATTCCGAAGGAAATAGCGGGTTAATTCCCATAACCACTGTTCATATTTTTCGATAAATACCTTTGTTTCGGAATAAGTAATTTTCAACCGTTCAATAACGGAGGATTGAAAATTTTCAAATAATTTAGATTGTACTTCCTTTACTTTTTGATTAATCTGTTCTTCGAATTCGGCTTTGAGTTGGGTAAAATAAGCTTCAATTTCTTCTTTAGTACGGCATTTTTTATAGACTTCGATAATCCGTTGTTCAAAATCAACCCCACTTTCTATCGTACCCAGAATTTCATCAGAGGAACCGAAAACCCCTTCAAATAATCTGAATTTCTTATCCAAAAGTTCATATACCCGGGATTCTACTTCGTTGGACGCATTGAGAAAATTAATAACCACCACATCATATTCCTGCCCATAACGGTGGCATCTGCCGATGCGCTGTTCCACCCGCTGAGGATTCCAGGGCAAATCGTAATTGACAATCATGCTGCAAAACTGTAGATTGACACCCTCTGCGGCGGCCTCTGTTGCTATCATTATGTCAAAATCATCACTCTTGAATGCATCCACAAGCGCATGTCTGATATCTACAGACCGGGAACCGGTCATCTTTGTCGTATTCTTTTCGTCTGCACACCACCTGGAATAAATTCCTTTGGACACTTCGTCATTATTACTGCCATTAAACATCAATATCCTGCCGGCATATTTTTCTTTTGAAAGCCGCTCAAAAAGATATTGCTGCGTTCGGCGGGACTCGGTAAAAATCAATGCTTTTTTTCGGGCTCCTAACTCTTGCAACTTATCAAACCCTTTGTCTAAAGCAACAATTAGCTTTTCGCCCTTTTCATTGTGTTCAATATCCTCTGATAAGACCAAAAAGCCTTCCAATTTGTTTATTTCTTCCTCAATGGCCAGTTTGTCTTCTAAGGTTATTTCATCTAATTGTTCTCCATTTTCATCCTCCAATTCTTCCAATTCATCTTCTAAGCTTTCATAATCCTCTAAAAACAGTTCATACAAATCATCATCCACCACCTTTGAATGCTCCAGCATATTCTTTAATCGCTTAATTAAAGACCTCAATGTTTTGCTGATGGCAAAGGAGGAAGAGCCCAATAGCTTGAATAAAACCGATTGCATCAAATGCTTTTGGGCCGGGGGAAAAGCATACGTATTTTCCTGACACAGGTAATCCAACACTTTATCGTAAAGCTTCTGTTCTTCCGGGGTTGGCGTAAATTGTTGGGTGATTGGAATCCGTTCTCTATAATTGATAAATTCTTTTACATCTCGTCTCAACGTGCGCTGAACAATATTCTCCAATCTCTCTTTTAGCCCTTCTATATCTCTGTCGCCTGATTCCAGTACATAATTTTTTCTGAAAGCTTTTATATCCCCAAAAACACTTTCATCTATAAAAGAGACCAAGCCATAAAGTTCATCCAGCTTGTTTTGTAAAGGCGTGGCTGTAAGCAATATTTTTTTGCAGTCTCTGGTTGCCCGTTGAATGGCTTTGGCTGTAACATTGCCATATTTATAGACATTTCGCAAAAAATGAGCCTCATCAATGACTACCAAATCCCAGGTGGTTAAAGCCACTTCTTCTTCGTGCCTGCGAACAAACTGGTAACTACATATCTTTATTGAGCCGGAAGTATCAAATGGGTTTTTCACACCTGCTTTTAATTTCTTATTGAATATTTTGCCATCCAATACATCCGATTTCAGGTAAAACTTTTCGGCTAATTCGTTAGCCCACTGTTTTCTCAGGGAAGAGGGACAAACAACCAAAATCCGCTTCTTATTTTCGGCCCAGGCCTGACTTAATAATATTCCTGCTTCAATTGTTTTCCCTAATCCTACTTCATCTGCCAGAATAGCTCCTTTGGAGTACGGAGATTTAAAAGCAAACAAGGCAGCCTCCACCTGATGAGGGTTCAATTCCACCCTGGCATCCAGTAAGGTAGCCCCAAATTTTTCCGGACTGTCCGCCGTCACTTTTTTAGAAAGCTCAAATGCAAAATACTTGGCCTGATAGCTGTTAATCATCTAAGGTTAAAAATTTGTGGACACAAAATACAAAATAATGCTATTTTGGAGCAATTTGTACTCTATCTACGACAAGCCAGTATAGATTTCATTAAAATATTATTTTGATTCTTCCGTTGGAACAAAAGCGATTTTTGAATAGCCCGGAGGGATGGCTTGAATAGCAAAAAAAACGCCTTACCTTTGCATTTTAATAGCGGGAAATTTCATGAGCGATCCAATTAAGCATGAATGTGGCTTGATTTTTATGCGTTTGCGCAAGCCCTTTTCGTACTTTCAAAAAAAATATGGTACAGTTTTCTATGGCTTAAACAAGCTGTACCTTTTAATGGAAAAACAACACAACCGGGGGCAGGACGGCGCAGGAATTGCTTCTATGAAACTGAACACCGAGCCTGGCTATCCTTTTTTACACCGGATACGGAGCAATGCCAGTCAACCGATACCCGAACTGTTTGGAAAAATTTTTGCAGAGGTTGAAGAAATAGAGAAATACCAGCCGGATATGCTCAAATACCCCGGCTTGATGAAGGGGAATATAAATTTTCTGGGAGAACTGATTCTGGGCCATTTGCGTTATGGTACCCAGGGGAAAAATAACATTGAACTTTGTCATCCTTTTGTTCGGTATGACCCTATTCCTGCAAGAAATCTTACGCTGGCCGGGAATTTTAACATCGTAAATGTCCGGGAATTGTTTGAATTTGTGAATGTAAAGCCCGGACAACTGCATGCTGAATCGGATCTGGCGGCTATGTTGGAAGTATTGACTCATTTTATTACGCTGGAGGATGAAAATACGCCGGAGCAGCTGGATTTATTAAAAGTCTTACGGCAGTCGGCTCCTTTGTTTGACGGCGGATATCATGTGGGAGGTCTGGTAGGAAACGGAGATGGTTTTGTGATGCGCGATCCCAATGGAATTCGGCCTTCTTATTATTATGTGAATGATGAAATTGTAGTGGCGGCTTCTGAGCGGCCGGCAATTCAAACAGCCTTCAATGTGCCTTTTGATGAAATAAAAGAGCTGGGTCCCGGTCATGCCCTGATTGCCAGGGAAAATGGGATGGTTTCTGAAGAAGAAATAATGGAGCCGGGAGAAAAACGATCCTGCAGTTTTGAACGCATCTACTTTTCCAGAGGGAATGATAAAGATATTTATAAGGAGCGGCTGTCCCTGGGATATACTCTTTCGGAAAAGGTGCTTGAGGCCATTGATAACGACCTGAGGAATACGGTTTTTTCATTCATCCCCAATACGGCAGAAGTAGCTTTTTATGGTTTAACCAAAGGGCTGGAACATTATTTGAATGAAATTAAGGTAAAGCGTATTCTTGACTGGAAGAAAGATTATGAAGAAGAACAGCTTTCGGAAATGATCAACCGTAGCGTCCGGATGGAAAAAATTGCCATAAAGGATGTGAAAATGCGCACTTTCATTGCGGCTGATTCCGGACGGAATGAGATGGTGCAGCATGTGTATGATATTACCTATGGTACGGTTCGGTCTGGGAAAGATACTTTAGTGGTTATTGATGATTCTATTGTCCGGGGAACTACGTTGCGGGAAAGTATAATTAAAATGCTGGACCGCCTGGGTCCCAAACGCATCATCGTATTGTCATCGGCTCCTCAAATTCGCTATCCGGATTGCTATGGTATTGACATGAGCAAGCTGGGAGATTTCGTGGCCTTTCGTGCAGCCATAGCTTTATTGCGCGAAAGAGGGAAACAGCATGTTTTAGAAAGCACCTACGGCCTCTGTAAAGAGTTGGCTAAAACAGATACCCTGGATGCACAAAATGCCGTCAGACACATTTACAAACCGCTTTCCGTAGAAGATATTTCCCAAAAGATAGCAGAAATTATCACCCCCGAAGGTACAAAGGCTAAGGTTGAAATTATATATCAGTCTATTGAAAACCTGCATGCCTCATGTCCGAATAATCTTGGAGATTGGTACTTTACCGGTAACTATCCCACCCCGGGAGGCAATAAAGTAGTGAATCGTGCTTTTATGAATTTTATGGAGGGGAAAAACCACAGGGGATATTAACTCCTCCATGTATAACAAAGCCTTATTGTCTTTTCAAATAAAGAATTTGCTGTCCCGTGACTATCTGATTTTCGATTGTATCCTTTGAGGAGGTGGTTAGCGTCAGGTTGTCGCCGTTTATATTATAAGTGAAGATGGTCTTATCAGAATCATCTGCGTCTTCACTCGCTGCTAATGTCAGCTGGTTTCCCTGTGTAATATAATATCCACTGCCCTGTCCCTGATCTCCCTGAAAGTTAATATCAATATCTACCTGATTTTGAGATTTGAAATTTAACTTGTAATAATCCGGAGATTTAATTTGATAGACGGAGTCAAAGGTAATTGGGCCCTGCTTGAATTTCAATTCCATTTGAGTGCCATTCCACTGACCCAGGATGCTGTTATTGGCCTTTTTGTCATTCTTTTGACAGGAGACGAAGGTAACGGCAAGTAATATTATCAGTAAATATACCGGACGTAATTTCATAGTGCAATTCTTTAGTAGTAAAAACAGTTAAAAATTTGGTAGTAAAATTAGTTAAAATTAATGTAATGGGCCGATAAAATGAAAAAAAGTAGTCCGGCAGTTTTCAGGCTGCCGGACTATAAACTTACTTTGTGTTCCTTTTCTCTGGTCAGACTGTTTCTTCAACTAATTGTACCATTTGTACTTCGGCCAGGATGCGGATCTCATCACCCACCATTACGCCTCCTGTTTCCAAAGTGGTATTGTAAGTCAATCCCCAGTCTTTCCGATTGATTTTTCCTGATACACTAAACCCGGCTTTTATATTTCCCCAGGGGTCTTTTGCCTGGCCGCCATATTCTACTTGTAACTTAACAGGTTTAGTAATCTCACGTATGGTTAAATTCCCCTTTAACAGATAGTCCGAATCATCTGTTTTTTTAAATGAAGTGGACTCAAAACGAATCTGCGGGTGGTTGTCGCTGTCAAAAAAATCTTCGCTCTTCAGATGACTGTCCCGTTTTTCATTTTTGGTATAAATGGATTCAGTTTCTGCGGTAAAATGAATTTGTGCGTTTTCGATTTCTTCTCCTTTGGTTTCAACTGCAATGCTGAAGTTGTTGAAATAACCGGTAACATTGCTTACCATCATGTGTTTTACCTTGAATTGTAACTCGCTGTGTGCTGGGTCTAATTCCCATTTTGTCGTACGCATTGATTGTGTTTTTTTGATTATGAATGAATCTGGTCCAGCAATTGTCCCAGAATTGTAGCCTGTTTAGGGGTTATCCTTTTTTTTATTATGGTCGTCAGGGTATCTATGGCCCGGGTTGCTTCTTTTAATTGTTTTTGTCCTTCTTTGTTGATGCATACATCCATCTTCCGGCGGTTTGAGGGGCAAAGGCCCCTTTCTATCCAACCTTTCTTCTCCAATTTGTCAAGCAACCGGGTGAGGTCATTGGCCTTATCTATCATCACCTCTCTAATTTCTCCCGGGGAAACCGGATGGGGGTGTTTCCCATTAAGGATGCGCAGCACATTGAAATGCTGAGGCCGGATATCAAACTGCTTCAGCAGACGAACCTGCTCATCCCGGATCCAATTGGCCGTATAGATCAGATTAACGATCATCCGCTGATAGGAATCCGAAAAATAGCGCTGTTTTATGGCCTCTTCAATTTTCATACTGCAAATGTACGTTAAAACGATTGTTGTTGAAACAAATTTAATAAATTTTAACTAATTTTTTATTTTTCAGGTTAAAATTCTTATACTTGAGCAATTATCAATGTTATAAATGTCTTTTATCTTCCAATGGAATTACTAAAAATCGATACCTTTTTTTCAAATTTTCTGGGAAACCACGCCGGCTTGCTTCTGGCGGCTTTTATTTCTATTATTTCGGTGGCGAATCCTTTTAGCACCATGCCTATTTTTGTTTCGCTAACAGAACACAAGACACATCAGGAACGGGCAATAATTGCTAAAAAAGCTGCTTTTTATGTCTTCCTGATTTTAACGCTGTTTTTGATAGCAGGAAGTTCGATCATCAGTTTTTTTGGAATCAGTATTCCCGGGATACGTGTTGCAGGCGGTTTGATCATCCTGCAGACCGGCTGGGCGATGCTTTCCCCCGATTCAAATGATCAATTGTCTGAAGAAGGTACGGAAACGGCCAAAAGCAAAAAGAACATTTCCTTCAGTCCGCTGGCGTTACCCATGCTGGCCGGGCCCGGCAGTATTTCCGTGGTATTGGGGCTGACTTCGCAGGTAAATGGCTTCGTGGATTATGTTTTTATATTGGTCGCTATTATCCTTTGTGCCGTGGCTTCTTATATTATCCTTCGGATCGGCCCCCTGGCTACTAAATATATTAATCCTACCGGTATGGATGCTTTCACCCGTTTAATGGGATTTATCGTTATGGCCCTTGCCGTTCAATTCCTGCTGAGCGGTATTAAAGAGTTTTTTATGACCTGATTGATCCCCGGAAGGATGAAGTTTATTTCAGTCCTGAATTTGCAGTCAGATATTCGGTTGCCGGCTTCAGGATATTATCCGTGGCAACCAGTTTATAATAGATCCGCTCTCTGTTTGTCCAGGCCACGACCACACTTTTATTTCCCGCGTATTGTATGACAGGGTAAGAGGCTTCTTCTCCATTTGGGGTAATGGGTTTTTCAAAAAATCCATTTTTGTTGATTTTGTTGATTACAATCCGGCTGTATATGGAATCTCCTTTTTGATAGTCGGCATCGCATGCGGTAACTCTTGTCCCATCGGGCATCAGGCATAGCTGGATAAAGTGGCCGTTGGGGCTGAGTTGTTTTTTTACCAATAACTTCCGGGCGCTATCCAGGGCTCCATAATATACTCCTCCCTTATCTCCTCCGGTAAACCAGGTTACATACGTATGCCCGTTGCCGGTGACAACAGAAGGCCCATTATGTGGGCAACCATCCACTACCCAGTCATCGTTGCTAAAGGAAACGGCTTTGTTAAAGGTAATTCCGTCATTAGAAGAAGTGCTGACCGAAATGTCTCTTATCTCTCCCGGGAGTATATCCCGAAAAGCGATGCTGATTTCACCCTCTTTATCACTGCTGAGTGCGGTGCGGCAACATTGGCAGGCGGAACGGGTGATTAGTATTTCTTTTCCAAATCCTTCTTTCCCATGTGTTTTAGCAAAGAACACCGGCCGGGCCATGTGTTCCTGTTTACCGGGATTGGTGCCCAGCCAGGTAACACCGATTTCCCCGTCTCCCAACCGGGTTAAGCCTGAAAAAGAAGCAGAAAGTCCTTTTTTTACATCCGGGGAAATAGATTGAGGGGTGGTCCAGGTTTTCCCGTTGTTAAAAGATTGAATGTAACGGATATCCCCCAGCCCCCATCTTGAATCTTTCACAGGTGTAGAAGTTTCATAAATGGCCAGAAGAGTACCATCTCCTTTTACTGCTATTTTGGGCATACCCTCTTCGTGAATACTGACATTTTGCTCAATAGGAATGGGTTTAGGCTTTAGAAATTGACCCTTTGCCTTGTCCATCCGAGAAAAAAAGAAACGCTTTTCCCCGGTTGAATCAATTTCTACCCAACTCACTACCGGCCTGTTATGGTTATCATCCGTTAAAAAAACACAGGAAGCCCTGTTCTGAAGGTTGGAAAGCAAGACTGGTTTTGAGTCTGTCTGCTTGTTTTTATCTCCTGTATGATTACAGGATTGCAACGTAACCACTGCTGCAACCAATGCGATACAAAAAAGAAGTACTTTTTTCATTTTTATTACAATTTTATTTTCCAAAATGATATCCTATTCCTGCCTGAAACCGTAGTAATTGTCCGGGTGTGTACCTGTTAGCGCCATAACTATATTCTACAATCGTGGCATATACCTGGTTGGTAAAGTTCAACAAGTTGGCCCATATTTCAAGTCCTTTATGCGTGTAGCCTGCCCGCGCATTGAAGATATTAAAGCCGTTGTATGTATAGTTATTTTCGGGATCGGTATAATATTTCCCCAGGCCCTGCCATTCCAGCGATATCCTGAACCCTTTGAAATAATGCGGCTTATATGTAACTTTTGAATTCAGGATATAAGGCGGGGCGCCGGCCATAACTTTACCGGATACGTCATTTTTCCCATCTATAAAATGGAGGTATTTATGCTTTGCATACGTACCCCCCAGTTGAATAAAAAGATCAGTTACCGGGGAATAATGGATACTTAATTCTACTCCCTGATGTAGTGTTTTTCCTGCATTTTTACTCAGAGAAGTACCATCGGGTTGTCTCACGGACACCACTTCATCGGTCCCTTCCATGCGATAGACGGCAAGCTCTGCATATCCCTTATTTCCTATATTAAACCAACCGCCGATTTCATAATTATAAAAAGTGGAAGGTTTGAGGTCCGGAACCGAATACCCACTGTATAAAGAACTGATATTGGGAGGGGAAAAGCCTACACTATAGTTGGCATAAATCCCCGTTCCATGACCAAAATTATAAGTAGCTCCTATTTTTGGCGTAAAGTGTGAAAAGGAATTGGTGGTATCGGCGGGGCCTGTGCGGGGGCTTGGAATTAAGTGATTTTTAAAACGATAATCCAGACGGTCGTATCTTGCTCCCAAAACCACTCTAAGTTTTTTTGCAGGGCTTAATTCTAATTGTGTATAGACTGCCGTATTGAATAAATCTGCCGCATAATCAGTTAGCAGGGAATCCGCCTTGTTGAAATAATAATCATAAAAGACGTCGTTATCATCTCTTTTGACCCAAATAAATTCGGCATGATAGGTTTGCGGGGTATAATCAAAACCGGCTCCCACGATCCAGTGTGCATCCAGCCAATTAAATTGTTGATTATGTTGAACGAGCGTACCATAACTACGGAAGGCATTCTTATTAATTTCTCCTGTTGACAACTGAGGATCATCTGTATAACCAATGCGGTAAGAAGGAATTTGTCCGATTGCATTTTTACGATAATAAATGGTGAAGTCCGTATGGCTGTTTTTAGTCCACTGATGGTTAAGCGTGATCCTTGCCCTTGTGGCTTTTACGGTCCGGTCCGTAAATCTTTGATTGCTGATGGGATGTTGAGTAAAATTTTTATTATAAAACTGAGCACTGTCCAGATTACCGGACATGTCGGCAAAATAATCGATGTAAGCATAAGTGGCTGTCAGGTTCGTGCTTTTACTAAAAGTATAGTCTGCACGTGCATTGAATGCATATTTATGATAATCATCGTGCAGGTCAGTGGCTAAAGAGCGGTTGGCATAATATCCGCCTGCGTAAAGACCGAGTTTGTTATCTATAGTAGTTGAAGCATCCAGATTGGCTCGTTTGTAACCACGTGAACCCATTTCTGCTTCCAGGGTAGCTTCGGGGGTTAAAGAGGGTTTTTTAGTAATAAAATTAATGGCTCCGCCTACAGCCTCACTCCCGTAAATAGAAGAAGCCGGCCCTTTAATGACTTCTATTTTTTGTGTGGCCTCACTGTTTATTTCTATCAGGCCGTTGTGGTTAAAATCTCCCGTGGGGCGAATGGGAATACCATCTTCCAGGTAAAGATAATAATCATTGTAACCCAGCGGCTCACGAATGGACATGGTATGCTGCTCATTTCCCAGATCAACCATATAGACCCCGGCGGATTGATTGATCAGTTGGCTCAGTTCCGTGGCTTTGGTATCTTTTATGTTTGTTGAGGAAAGGGTAGAAATGGCCATTGGGGCATCTACCCGTGCTTTGGCATTTCTGGAAGCGGAGACGATCATTTGATTCAGGCTGGTTTGCGACTTTTGAAGCCCTATCTTTAAATGAGTTTGGCCGGTTACTGCTATTTTTATGGTTTTATACCCTATATAAGATAGTCGCAGGGAATCTATTTTTCTATCGGGCTGGAGCGTAAAATCTCCTTTTGAATCGGTGGTTGTCCCCAGTGAGCTGCCTGGAATGGAGACGGAGGCGCCCATGAGAGGTTCATTCGTGGTTTTGTCGAATAAAGTACCTGTTAGCGGCTTCTGGGCATAAGAAAACGTAAAAACAGACGCCAGGAGCGCAGTTATAAGGAAATATTTTAAAGATTTCATTATATTTGATTTTGCAGGAAGGGTGGCTCCCTCCTGTTTAGTTGTAGAGGGGTGTGCACAAGCAGCACATCCCTTTTTTAAAAGAAAAGAGAAGTCAAGATATACCGATGGCTATCCGGTATATTAAAGGCTTATGCTAACGGGCGGGGCGGATGAAAGAAACTGAAGTGGGGAGTAAGGTAATGACGACTTCTTACTCCATCATAAGTGAAGGTACTGGATTTTAATGTGGTATTAAAAATATAAACTTCATCCGGGCAGAATAAAGGCAGGATCAACCGGTTACCTACATTTTCGCTTCCCTGATTTTTTCGCTCCTGATTTTGATGGAGTTCTTTTTCCAGAAAACATTTGCCATTGCAATGCATAGAAGGATTATCCCGATTGATACAAAGGTTGTGGGCAATATAACTTCGGTTTAGCTCAAACCCGGCGATAAGGGTCAGCGTACTGAAACTCTGAAAAGTGAAACTGACTAATAGCAATATGGATAAAAATCGAGTCAAAACCTTCGTATTAGCTAAAGCAAAAGTAACTAAAAAGAAGAATATAAAAGAGCCGGTAGCATGATAAAAGAGCTAAATAGGGGTATCTTGTTCTATTTTTCCCGAATTCATAAGCGATTTTCCGGTTTTT
>CAYRBD010000083.1:0-1654 GCA_964422465.1 uncultured Chitinophagaceae bacterium | reverse complement strand
TTTTTTCTGAAAAACCATTCTATCTCCTCAATAAGTTTTATTTTTGCTACCGCTATGCATTTACTACACCGGTCGAAATATTTTTCCCTTTATCAGTGTGACCTTAGGCGCTGCTTTTATTTTGAGACGAAACATAAATTTGTCTGGCTTTCATTTTGCCAGCTTCTGGCTTTGCGTCAGAAAGTAAATGCCATGGACCTGGAGGCCCATTTTGACGAAGACCGAAATAAAAGCGGGATTGAAATCCTGATCTTTTGTAACCGGGAGCACGTCATTCTTTTAGATACCTATCAATTAATTGATTTGAAGGCTTTTATGAAAGCTGCTTTTGTTGCTTTCGAATCCGCTCCGCTCTTTGATATTTTAGGTTAATTTTTTGAACTTTTGGGAAAAGTTACTTATATTTGTTAAATAAAGTAAAGAACATGAAAGATTTAATCAGGCAAAAAATAGGAATAAATGTTGAAGTAATGGACTTGTTGAATGACCAGATAGCGAAGGAGGCACATGCGGCCTCGTCTTATCTGGCTATGGCTTCCTGGTGTGATCAACGCAGTCTCAAGGGAAGCGCCGCGCTTTTTTATGAACAGTCTGAGGAAGAACGGGGACACGAAATGAAGATATTCCATTATATCAATGACAATGGGGGCGCCGCTGATTCACCGGAAATCAAGGCTGTTTTTCATGATTTTACTTCTTTAAAAGAAATCTATGAAACTGCTTTGGATCAGGAGATTGGGGTGACGCAATCTATTCATGCTATTGTAAAAAAATGCCGGAAAACGGATGATTACCGGACAGAAAAATTTCTCCAGTGGTTTATAGAAGAGCAAATGGAAGAAGAAAAGAAGATGCGCGATATCCTCGACCTGTTTGAATTAATGGATGGAAGCCCACTGTCCCTCAAACTCATAGACGAACGAGTGAATAACGCTTAGCCGGATTACATTTTATTTTGCATTCTGCATATCCTGGTAGTGCTCCTTGTATTCTGTCTCGAAGGCCGTTCCTTCTGCTTTTTGAGCAGCAGTATGAGCCGCTTCTACGGCTTTCTGGTGTTGCCCCAGTTTTTGGTAGATTTGGGCCTGTGTCCAGTAGAGGTAATAAGCCTTGGGATTTCCTTTTATAGCTAAATCTATATATTTCAGGGCTGTGTCCATTTTTTGACCGGTGGACAAATAATAGCCTGCAGCTTGAGCATAAGGTGGCTTGTCTCCTTTTAGGGCCTGATCCAGATGTGACAAAATGCGTGCATTGTTATCCACTTTTACCGGAATAGATACGAGCGTATTTGCCCAGGCCAATTCGATGTTACAGGAATTGACGGTTAAATCTTCGATGCTGATCCGGAAAGATTCCTGCGTTTTTTCAAGGTGCTGAACAGGTACTTTAAATTGTACTACATTGTCTTTTTTATCAAACCCTGAAGGACCCCAGTTGCTGACACCGGTGTTTAAAATGACGGTCCATTCTTTTTTATTGGGAATGGTATAGAGTGCATAAGAGCCTGCTTTTATAGGATGACCTGCCAGGCTGACGTCCTCACCAAAGGTTATTTTTGTAGCTTCGTTAGCGCCGGTACGCCATAATTTTCCATAGGGCAACAAATGACCAAAAATTTCTCTTCCTTTTACCGAAGGACGACTGTATTTTA
>CAYRBD010000082.1:0-15364 GCA_964422465.1 uncultured Chitinophagaceae bacterium | reverse complement strand
ACTCCTATTTTTTCGGGAGCCGTTCCTATCAGGCGGATGCCTTGTATTTGTTCCAGTCCGCTCATCGTTTTTTGCAACAGATTCCGTTCATGTTCGGCTACCCCCTCTCTATCCAGACGCTCCATAAACGCAATAGCCGCGTTAAAGGCTATCACCCCACCGATATTGGGTGTGCCGGCTTCAAACTTGTAGGGCAATTCATTGTAGGTGGTTTTGGCAAAAGTAACCTCTTTTATCATTTCTCCTCCACCCTGATAAGGTGGCATTTCTTCCAGAAGTTCACGTTTCCCATAAAGGACCCCTACGCCCGTAGGTCCATACATCTTATGAGCGGAAAAAGCCAGGAAGTCACAATCCAGTTCTTGTACATCAATAGAACGATGCACGATTGCCTGTGCCGCATCTACAACTACTTTCGCACCGGCCTCATGTGCTTTATCAATAACCTCCTTCACCGGATTGATGGTGCCCAACGTATTGGAAGCATAAGTAATGGAAACAATGGCTGTTTTAGGATTTAGCAATTCCTCAAAAACATCCATATCCAAAACACTTGTTTCGCCAACGAGTGGGATTACTTTTAAAACAGCCCCTTTTTCTTCACAAATCAATTGCCAGGGAACAATATTAGAATGATGTTCCATGGCTGAAATAACTACTTCATCTCCGGGTTTTAAAAACTTACGGCCATAAGTCTGTGCGACCAGATTAAGGCTTCCTGTAGTACCTCCGGTAAAGATTACTTCTTCCTTTTCTCGGGCATTAATAAACTGCTGTACCGCCTCACGCGTTTCTTCAAACTTTGCGGTAGCTCTTTCTGCCAAAGTATGGATGCCTCTGTGGATGTTGGCGTTATCAGATTCGTAATAATTTCTGATGGCTTCAATAACACTCTTAGGCTTTTGTGAAGTAGCGGCATTGTCCAAATACACCAACGGGTGCCCGTTGACTTTCTGATGAAGTATCGGAAATAATTCCCTTATCTCTTCTACCGGAAGAGACAAGGTTGTATTTGGAGTTTGTTCAATCATGATAATTTCTTTATTAATTTTTGATCAATGAGTGCCTTCAAAGGATCAATTAACGCTTCCACATTCATTTTTTCAACCACCTCATAAGCATACGACTTCAATAGAAAATGCTGAGCGTCATGTTCAGAAAGGCCTCTCGAACGCAAATAAAAAATGGCTTCTTTATCCAGATATCCGGATGTGGCGCCATGGGTACACCGCACATCATCTGCATATATCTCCAATTCGGGCTTGGTATTAATAGTGGCTCCGTCCGAAAGCAAGACATTCGTATTTCTTTGATAAGCATTGGTCTGTTGTGCATCCTGATGGACAACCACCTTACCGTTGAATACACCCGTAGCCTTACCATCCAAAATTCCCTTATACAATTGGTCACTGAAACACCCGGGCATGGCATGATCCACACGCGTATGGTTATCCAGATGTTGATCTTCATTTATGATGTATAGTCCATTCAGGATGCTGGTACAATTTTTATCATTTAAATAAAACTGCAGATCATTTCGTATAAAATCTCCATCAATAGATATCTGATGGGTATCCACTTTAGAATCTTTCTCCTGCTGAATCTTGGTATAGCCTACATGAAAGTGCGGCCCCTTTTCCAGTTGAATTTTGGAATAATCTACATGAGCGCCGGAGCCTGCCTTTATTTCAGTAACTATATTGGTTAGAGAAGGCTGTTCCCCTTTTGAAATAAAGATTTCAGCCAGTTGAACTTCGCTATTGTCCTCCGCAATAAGTAGATTTCTGGGTTGAACTAAGAATAAATCTTCTTCTGTCAGAGAAATATAATAAACGAAAACCGGTTTGTCCACTACCACTCCTTTCGGAACGTCTATCAGTACGCCGCCGGTATGTAAAGCCGTGTTTAATGCGGTAAAGCCGGATTCATTGGTTACCACAGAGGCCAGGTGCTCCTGATAGGTTCCCCGGGCTTCTACATCTTCAAGGTGAGTCACTGTAAAAGCGTTATCACCAGCAGGAAGGATGGAAAGGGCATCATCCAGATAACCGTTTACAAATACCAGTTTATAAGCATCTATATTTTTAGCCAGAGGCAGTTGTTCAAAGGTAACTGTATCCAACCTTGATTCGTTCTTTACCGGCCATGCATAGGGGAAATTCGTAATTTTACGCGTATTGGTATATTTCCAATCCTCCAATTTTACATGGGGAAATCCATTAGTTTTAAAAAAGTCATAAGCCTGTCGCATTCGCTCCAATACAGGGCTTCCCTGACTTTCTTTCACAGTTTCTTCCCACCAGTTATCTATCCTTGCCGGCAGTTTTAACGTTGGTTCTATATTATTCATGTTTCTTTTTTTATTACTGAGCCACAGCCTGTCCACTATGTTCTTTCAGCCAGTCGTAGCCCTTTTCTTCCAGTTCCAGTGCCAGTTCCTTGGTACCGGATTTAACAAATCGTCCATTGTACATAACATGTACATAATCGGGCACAATATAATCCAGCAAACGCTGATAGTGGGTAATAATCAAAAAAGAGCGGTTCTCATTCCTTAATTGATTGACACCATCGGCCACCAGGCGCAGGGCGTCAATATCCAGTCCTGAATCGGTTTCATCCATAATAGCCAGCTTGGGTTCCAGCATAGCCATTTGAAAAACCTCATTTCTCTTCTTCTCCCCGCCGGAAAAACCTTCATTAAGAGAGCGGCTCAGCAACCTTTTATCCATCTTCACCAATTCCAGCCGGTCTTTCATTAATTTCATAAACTGTACCGCATCCATTGGCTTTTCGCCTCTGGCCTGGCGGGATTCGTTTACGGCCGTTTTCAAAAAATTAGTGGTACTTACTCCCGGAATTTCAACAGGGTACTGAAAAGCAAGAAACAACCCCAGCCGGGCGCGTTCTTCCGGTTCCAGTTCGAGCAGGTCTTCTCCAAAGAAGGTGGCGCTGCCTCCGGTTACTTCGTATTCATCCCGACCGGCAAGGACAGAAGCCAGGGTGCTCTTTCCTGAGCCATTAGGCCCCATAACGGCATGCACCTCCCCCGGGTTAATATCTAAAGTGATTCCCCTGAGGATTTCTTTTTCTTCAACTGATGCCTGCAGGTCTTTAATTGATAACATTGACATTTCTATTCTGATTATATTCTTTTTTTGATTAAATTTTTATCCAACGCTGCCTTCCAAACTTAGCGACAACAAAGCCTGTGCCTCAACGGCAAACTCCATAGGCAATTGATTAAGCACCTCCCGACAATATCCATTGACGATCAGGCTAACAGCTTCTTCCTCACCTATTCCACGCTGTTTGCAATAAAAAATCTGGTCTTCTCCAATCTTGGAGGTGGTAGCTTCGTGCTCCACCTGGGCGGTTTTATTTTTTACTTCTATATATGGGAAAGTATGCGCCCCACAGCGGTCGCCCACCAGCAGAGAGTCACACTGCGTATAATTTCGTGCATTCTCTGCTCCTCTCGCTACGCTCACCAGCCCCCGGAAGGAATTATCACTCTGACCAAGCGAAATTCCCTTAGAAACCGTTCGGCTTCGGGTGTTTTTTCCAATATGCTGCATTTTGGTGCCGGTATCTGCTTTTTGATGGTGGTTGGTTACGGCAACCGAATAAAACTCGCCATGAGAATAATCCCCTTTCAGCAAGACACTGGGGTATTTCCAGGTAAGTGCAGAACCCGTTTCCACCTGTGTCCAGGAGATTTTAGAATGATGACCTTTACACAACCCTCTCTTAGTAACAAAATTATAAACTCCTCCGGTTCCATCCTGATTTCCCGGAAACCAATTCTGTACGGTAGAGTATTTCACCTCTGCATTATCCAAAGCGACAATCTCAACAACGGCTGCATGTAACTGGCTTACACTTCTTTTAGGAGCTGTACAGCCTTCCAGATAACTCACATAGGCCCCCTCCTCTGCTACAATAAGCGTACGTTCAAACTGCCCGGTATTTTCTGCATTCATGCGGAAGTAGGTAGATAATTCCATAGGGCAACGTACCCCTTTGGGAACATAAGCAAAAGAACCATCTGTAAAAACGGCCGAATTTAAAGCCGCAAAAAAGTTATCGGAATAGGGGACTACCGAACCCAGATATTTCTTTATCAAGTCCGGATGATTTCTGATGGCTTCGCTTATAGGACAGAAAATTACCCCTGCTTCTTCCAGTTTTTCACGGAAGGTAGTAGCGATAGACACGGAATCAAAAACGGCATCTACAGCCACGCCGGTCATCATTTTCTGCTCCTGGAGAGAAATCCCCAGTTTATCAAAGGTTCGGCGCAATTCCGGATCTACCTCGTCCAGGCTGTTCAGCTTGGGTTTCTTTTTGGGCGCTGCATAATAAGACTGCTTTTGATAGTCCACAGGGGCATAATCAAAATGAGCCCAATGAGGTTCTTTCATCTTTTTCCAAAGACGAAATGCCTTTAATCGCCATTGCAGGATAAAATCGGGTTCTTCTTTTTTTGCGGAAATCATCCGAATCGTATCTTCATTTAACCCGACAGGCGCCACGTCCATTTCAATGTCCGTAGAGAAGCCGAATTTGTATTCCGACTGTTGTATATTTTCTAAAATCTTATCTTGTTCACTCATAAATGCAAATTTACCGCTATTTTAGGTTTATCCCGATAATATCCAACCTTTTAACTAATTTTTCCCTTTATGAATATTGCTTTTCCATTTTTCGTAAGTCCCAAAAACAAGCCTGGCTTAATTTACAATCAGGCTCTTATAAAATGATAGCAATAAGCAGATAGATAAAAGCAATAAGTCCTCTAAGAAAGACAGTTAGAAGATATAATGAGGAAAGCATATTTTACTTAATGTAAAGTATATTTTGTTTTATGTAAAGTGTGCTTTACATTTGTAAAAAATTTTAATCATGCCATCTAAACTGCTTTTACCACACAAACTGAAAAAAACAGGTTGGATTCTGCTCCTCCTGTCTGTCGTATTGGGAACCATCCAAATTATTACTAATTATAAAGCAATACCTATAAATGCCCGGGTATTCGCGATCGTCTATGATGAAATTTTAACGAGCACTCAATATTTCAGCCTGGTGGACACTAACATAACCCCTACCCTAACCGGGATGCTATTTATAGCAGGTGGCTTATTAGTAGGCTTTACCAAAGAAAAAACTGAAGATGAATATATTGCAGCATTACGACAATCTTCACTCCTGTGGGCTGTTCTTATCAATTATATCCTTCTATTTTTCTCCTTGGCTTTTATTTATGGAATCGTCTTTTTAAATATCATGCTTTATAACATGTTCACCATTTTGATTATATACATTGCACGGTTCAATTATATATTGTTCCGTAATGCTAAAGCCATTCCAAATGAAGAACACCATTAAAGTAGAAAGGGCAATTAAAAATCTAACACAAGAAGAACTGGCAAAAAAGGTTTTCGTCAGCCGTCAGACCATCAATGCCATCGAAAAAGGAAGATATGTGCCTTCAACAGTTCTGGCTCTTAAGATAGCACGGGTATTCGAAAAAGCAGTGGAGAATATATTTCTACTTGAGAAAGCGGATTGGGAATAGCAGAGCCACTGTAGCCGCTCCCCTGTCCTTTCGCTCCCGTAATCAAATTACTCCGAAATGCAAAGTAAGAGCGGTACAACAGCAGTTCGATCAACCCTTTTCATGAATTTAATTTTGCAGTTTGCTGCTACTTTAATGCATTAAGCGCTGTAAGCCACCCGGTACGCTTTTGACTCCATCCTTTGGTGAAAGCCTCCGGTTTTAACCCTCCTTCCAGGGATTTCAACAGGTCTGCCCCCTGCCTGATGGTTTGTATTGTCTTGGCAAGCTTAAGAATATTGCTTAAATTAAAGCCTGATTTAAACATGGAAGGCTTGATTAATGAAGCCAGCGATCCTATTCCACTTCCAAATTGTGACGCAGACGAAATATTGCTAAAGGAGGATAACAATTTGCTTTTTTGATCTGATGATCCTGTTATGAAGGACGTAGGCTTTAGCGCTCCGCTAAATTGTGTGAGCAAAGTACCGGGAGACACCTGACTACTTATCTGTTTCTCCGCATTTTTTTTCAAACTATTAAATTGAGCCTGTACGGAGGTTGCCGCCAGAGCTATACCCAGGCACAAAAGAATGACTTTTCTCATAAAACTAATTTTTTGAAATTAATATGCCTTTAAAGTACAAAAAACAGGCCAAGTCAATATCCTTAATACAGCAGTCTGGTCCGAATGGTATTCGGGACTTCACTCAGTACCTTAAAGGCTTTCCTGGAAACCTTCTGATTAATATCCAGCACGGCATATCCTATTTCCTCATTGGTCTTCAGGTATTGTCCGAGAATGTTGATATGCTCTGCAGAAAGAGCCGCATTAATGCTGGACAATACTCCCGGTACATTTTTGTGGATATGCAAAATCCGGTGCTTGTGGTCCTGCATCGGGATGTTCAGATCAGGTACCGTATGTGATCCATAGCTGGAGCCGCTTTCCAGATAACGCAGCAGCTTCTGGCTGACATCAATGCCAATATTGAACTGGGCTTCTTCAGTAGAACCTCCAATGTGTGGAGTCAGAATAACATTATGAACCTTTTGCAGAGGAGAAACAAATTTTTCACCATTTTTCTTAGGCTCCTCGGGATATACATCAATCGCAGCGCCGGAAAGATGGCCCGATTCCAGACTTTCTCTTAAGGCTTCCAGATCCACCACATTTCCTCTGGCATAATTCAGGAAAATAGCTCCTTTTTTTACCTGAGAAAGTTCCCTCGCGGTGATCATATTTTTGGTACTTTCGGAAGCCGGCACATGCAACGTTACAACATCAGCTTCTCCCAGCATTTCTGCCATTGAGCTTTTTTGTACCGCATTCCCCATCGGCATTTTCTTCACGATATCATAATAGATCACATTCATTCCCATCGCTTCAGCCAGAACACTTACCTGGCTGCCTATGTTTCCATAACCTACAATACCCAGTGTCTTTCCCCTTAGCTCATGGGCGCCTGTAGAAGCTTTCATCCAGATCCCGTCATGAGCCGCTTTATTTTTATCCGGAATCTTCCGGACAAGCATAATGGATAAAGCTATCACCAATTCAGCTACCGAACGGGTGTTGGAATAAGGGGCATTAAAAACAGCCACTCCCCGCGAGGTAGCAGCCTTCAGATCTACCTGATTGGTACCAATACAAAAACATCCGACAGCCTGCAACTTTTTAGCAGCCTTTAACACTTTTTCAGTAATATGGGTCTTGGACCGGATTCCTATCAGATGAACATTTTTTATTTCCCTGATCAGTTCTTCTTCAGAAAGCGCTTTAGAAAGCCTTTGTATGTTCTTATATCCTGCTTCTTCAAAAGCCTTAACCGCCTGGTCATGAATGCTTTCTAGTAATAAAACCCGAATTTTATCTTTAGGATAACTGGTATTTTGTTTTTCTGGCATAGTAACTTGTAAATTTTGTGCAAATATACTCCTCAATTAAAATAAATTAAAATCTTCTGACGTTATTTAGATAAATTCAAAAAATAAGGGGTTTTAATTACCTTTAACAGTATTTTTTGTGTATTTTTTTACCTTTGTGTCTTAAATGAATAAACCAGCATAATTTTTGCCTTTCAGGTGTGTGTTATGAAAAACAGGTTTCTCTATCTTTTAATTTTGGCCGGTGGCATCGCACTTTTTTCTCCCTCCTGTCAGGTGGGGAAAGGTCAATCTAACGATGAGGAAAGTCAACTGGATAGTTCTTATGCCGCAGCTAAGGCTTATTATGATTCCATTGATTTTCATCGCGAGGCTATTATGGCCTCTCCTGAGACCAGGCGCATTCAGGCCGGTCTGGAGCATTTTTACAACCACGTTTTAGGCCCCCGATTCAATGGCAGTATGCTGGTAGCACGCAAGGGAATTATCATTTTTGAAAAACATCAGGGATATGCGGATTTCCAAAATAAAATTCCCATTACTAAAAATACCACTTTCCAACTGGCCTCTACCTCCAAGCCGTTTACGGCTATGGGTATTCTGTATTTACAACAGGAAGGAAAGTTGAAAATAACCGATTCAATTCAAAAATTCTTTCCTGATTTCCCCTATAAGGGGGTGACGCTGAAGAACCTGCTTAATCACCGCAGCGGCCTTCCAAAATATCTCTATTTTTCCGGGCTTTACTGGGGTGATTATCGCAAACTAATGTCTAACCAGGATATTATTGACCTGCTGATTCAATATCATCCTCCCCGCATTTATGCACCAGGAAAACATTTCAATTATACCAATACGAATTATGTCATATTAGGGGCAGTCATCCAAAAGGTTACCGGCATGAGCCTGGAAGGGTTTTTCAAAAAAGCTTTCTTTGATCCTCTGGGCATGACACATACGTATGTTTACAATCCCAACACCGGAAGGACTTATAAAAAGCGCAGTCTGACCTATGATTACCGCACACATCCGATACCGGATGAATGTTTTGACGGCGTGGTAGGCGATAAAAATGTGTACAGTACCACAGAAGATCTGTTAAAATGGGATCAGGCGCTTTACCCCGGGCATCTTTTTAGTAAAGAGGAACTAAAAGAGGCCTTCACCCCTTATAGCAATGAAAAACGGGGTATTAAAAATTACGGGCTCGGATGGCATTTATTGTGCTATCCGGACAGTCTAAAAGTAGTTTATCATAACGGCTGGTGGCATGGAAATACATCTTCTTTTTACCGGTTTATAGATGACTCTTCTACTGTTATTATCCTGAGTAATCGATTTGATAAAAGCGTTTACCAGGTAGAACCCATTTGGAAACTGATGCACGTAGCTGCTTATGCCTCGGAATAAGGTATTCTCAGGTAAATTTCATGTGGTTGAAGTTATTCATCGTGTTTTGTATGCCCGCAAATACAAAACTTTCAATGATCTCTATACTTTTAGCAATTTTTTTACGGATTACCGGCTTTTCTTCTGCTGTCCAGTGTGATAATACAAAATCAATCTGCTGCCCCCTTGAATAATGATTGCCAATGCCAAATCGCAACCTCGGATAGCGATTGGAACCCACAAGTTCCTGAATGCTTTTTAACCCATTGTGCCCGGCATCTTTTCCTCCCGCCCGAAGACGCAATGTATCAATGGGAAGCGCCAGGTCATCAACAATCACAAGCACTTTTTCCAGAGGCACCTTTTCTTTATCCATCCAATATTTAACCGCTTTCCCACTCAGGTTCATATAAGTGGTAGGCTTTATCAAGATCAAATTCCGGCCTTTGACCTTGCAAGTGGCCATATCTGCCAGACGATCGGAATGAAAAAGGCATTCTTGTTTTTCGGCAAAAGCATCCAATACATCGAATCCGATGTTGTGCCGGGTATGAGCATATTCAGAACCAATGTTACCCAGCCCTACGATAAGGTATTTCATTCTTTTGTTTCAGCAGCAGGCTCTGTAGTTGCCGCTTCCGCTGCTTCTCCTTCCTCCGTTTCCGAAGTTCCTGTCTGCCTCAACTCACGGGTGGTTACAACTGAAGCGATGGGAATACGCGGAGAGTTCAAAATCTCAAAAGCATCCTCCTTTACATCTTCTACCCTGATATTTTGTCCTAACTCCAATTTTTCCACATTCACCACAATCTCTTCTTTCAAATCTTTGGGAAACGTTTTCACCTTCAACGTTTTCAATTTAGTCATCAGCCGTCCGCCTGCTTTTACTCCGGCTGCCTGTCCTTCAAACTTCAGTGGAAGGGTAATTATTATTTTCTTATCTTCTACCAACTCCACAAAATCAACATGTAAAAGTTGATCAGTTACCGGATGAAACTGCAGATCTTTCAGAACGCATTTGTAGGTTTTATCTCCTAATTTCACCTCCGCCAGTTGGAATTTTGGCGTGTAAATCAGGTCTTTAAAGGCGAGCTCCGGCGCCGAGAAGTTCACTTCTTTTGGGCCCCCATAAATAACACCTGGCGTTTGTCCCTCAGAACGTAGTCGGCGGGTCGCTTTTTTGCCAATTTCGCTCCTGAGTTGTCCATTGATTGTTATTGTATTCATAGTATAAAAATTAAAAAAATTACATCTTAAAAAACTATTTACGGCCATGAATAAACAGGCTGGTTATCGACCTGTTCTCATGCACATTACGAATAGCCACTGCAAATAAATCCGCTACGCCCACAACTTTAATTTTGGGGGACTGCTGCCGCAATGGAATCGTATCACACACCACCAGTTCCTCTAAAGCCGACTGGTTAATATTCTCATAAGCCTTTCCACTCAATACCGGATGGGTGCAAAAAGCCCGAACCGATTTAGCGCCCTTTTCTTTTAGCATAGCCGCCGACCGCGTCAGGGTTCCACCGGTATCAATAATGTCATCTATCAACACCACATCCTGCCCTTTTACTTCTCCAATCACCGTCATGGAAGCAATTTCATTAGCCCGTTTTCTATGCTTATCACAAATCACCATTTCGGCATTAAAATAACTGGCTACTTCTCTTACCCTGTTGGTGCTTCCCACATCAGGGGACGCAAAGGTAAGGTTTTCCAGATTAAGTTGTTTTATATAAGGGATAGAAATTGCAGAACTATCCAGGTGATCCACAGGAATATCAAAGAAACCTTGAATTTGCGGTGCATGTAAATCCATAGTTATCACTCTGTTCGCTCCTGCTGTCGCAAGCATATTGGCAATTAATTTGGAGCCTATTGCCACCCGGGGTTTGTCCTTCCGGTCCTGACGAGCAAAGCCGTAGTAAGGGATAACGGCCGTAATGTAACCTGCCGAAGCACGCTTGGCAGCATCAATCATCAAAAGCAATTCCATCAGGTTGTCAGTAGGTGAATTGGTACTCTGTACCAGAAAAACGTAATCCCCGCGGATACTTTCCTGAAAAACCGGCTGAAATTCCCCATCGCTGAATTTTTGAATGTTGATCCGGCCCAGTTGGGTGCCGTATCGGAGGGCTATCTTTTCCGCCAAAGCATGTGCCTGATTACCGGAGAAGATCTTTACAGATGGTTGCATGGTATTGTGGTAGTGATGAAATTTGTGCGACAAAGATAACAATTACGTCAACATCAGAAAATATCTTCCGGGAATTGTTGAAAAAAGGAGGTATTGTTTGATGGATGGTGCCTTGATCGATTAATTAATTTTACAGTTATCTTTGCCGTGAAAACTTAACACATTGCCCATGTCAGCGAAAGAATGGACTTATCTTATTTTCGGGATCGTATTGGTCGTAGCGCTCGTTTTTGACCTGGGTCTTTTTAGCAAACGCTCCAAGATCATCTCCTTAAAACAAGCTTTGATACAAACCATTTTCTGGGTAGGGCTATCGCTGGCTTTCGGGGTGTTTATCTGGTTCGAGGATGGTCATGGCATGGCTATCAACTACCTGAGCGCCTACCTGATGGAATGGTCTTTATCCATAGATAATGTATTCGTATTCATCCTGATCTTTAACTTTTTCAAAGTTCATGAGGATCATTATGGCCGCACTTTGCTAATCGGTATCCTGATTGCCATTATTTTCCGGATTATTTTTATAACAATTGGCGTGGCTATTGTCAACCAATTCCATTGGGTACTTTATATTTTTGGCGCCTTCCTGGTATATACCGGAATAAAAATGTTTCTTGTTAAGGAAGAGGCGGGATTCGACCCTGAAAAGAACCCGGTTTACCGATATATGAAAAAATACTTCCGCATTTATGATGGGCCTTCCGAGGGGAAATATACACTCAAGAAAGACGGAAAGGTTTATTTTACCATCTTAGCGGTAGTGGTGGTTATCCTTGGCGTCACGGATCTCGTGTTTTCCCTGGACTCCATTCCTGCGGTTTTTGCCATTACGCAGATACCGATGTTGATCTATACTTCCAACATCTTTGCCGTCCTGGGGCTGCGCTCCCTCTTTTTCTTATTAAAGGGCGCCGTCAGCCGCTTTGCTTATTTGCAACATGGTATCGCTATAATTTTAACCTTCATTGGGTTAAAAATGCTGGTAGAAATTTTTCATGTAGAAGTGCCCATCGTGATATCGCTGTTGGTCATTGTAATTTGTTTATTCGGCTCAATCTTATTTTCTTTATACAAGAATAAAAAGGCGGAGAAAAAGCAAATGGCGACTCCCGAATAAAAATCCACCCGTGAAATATACCGTTGCACAGATTCATGAAATACTCAATTTAAGCCCTCCAGAGCACCAGGCAGATCGGTCCGTCACGCAGGTCTTAACCGACAGCCGCCATCTTTTGTTTCCCCAAACTACACTGTTTATTGCCCTAAGGAGTAACCGGCAAAATGGACATCTTTATATTTCCGGCTTATATACAAAAGGGGTTCGCGTCTTCCTGGTCAGTGAAGAACAGGACCATAATCTATTTCCCGGGGCCGCGTTTATACTAGTTTCCGATACCCTGGCCGCCTTTCAAAAACTGGCCGGATACTGGAGAAACTGCTTTCAGCTTCCTGTTATCGGCATTATCGGAAGCAACGGCAAGACCATTGTAAAAGAATGGCTGCACCAGTTGCTGGCCGAAGACTACAGGATCGTCCGCAGCCCCAGAAGCTTTAATTCACAAATTGGCGTCCCCCTTTCCCTGGCACTGATGAACGCCACTCACCAGATGGGTATTTTTGAAGCTGGTATCTCACAGCCGGGCGAAATGATCCGGCTGGAAAAAATGATCCGGCCTTCTATTGGTATTTTCACCAACATTGGCGCCGCGCACGCTGCAGGTTTCAGAGACATGAGACAGAAAATTCGTGAAAAATTGCTGCTCTTTGCTCATACCGGTCTGCTCATCTCCAGAATGGACTCCACTCTTTTAAGGGAGGAAATACTATCTCTTTATGAGAAACGAAAAAATTCGAAACAGCCTCTGAAGCTTTTGTCCTGGTCTTTTCAACAACCGGATAAGACACCTCCTGCAGCGGAGTTAACCATCATACGGATTCACACAAAAAAAGAGGAGGCAGAAAATCCTTTTTCGCTGATAGAAGCGATTTACAAGGGGGAAAAACGGGTTATAGAAATCCCTTTCACCGATTCCGGATCAATAGAAAATGTGATTCATTGCTGGTGCCTCCTGCTTTATTTAGAAATAAAAGACACCCTCATCTTCAAACGAATGAAACAACTGGCGCCCGTAGCCATGCGCCTTGAGATGAAGCCAGGGGTCCAAAATTGTACTTTGATCAATGACAGTTACAACTCAGACTTTACATCCATAAAGGTAGCTTTAGATTTTTTATCCCAACAACATCAACATGCGAAACACACCCTTATACTGAGTGATGTAGCCCAATCCGGAGAAGAGGAAACACGCCTCTACCAACAAATTGCCCACCTGTTACAGGAAAAGAAGGTCAACCGTTTTATTGGAATTGGAGAAGCCCTGAACAGACAGAGAAAAGTCTTTGAACAACTTCCCGAAATAGAATATGAATTTTATCCCACTACCGAAGCCTTCCTCAGTCGGCTAAGTCAAAAATTGTTTCCAACTACGCTCCTCCCCTTTCGGGATGAGATGATCTTACTAAAAGGAGCCAGGACTTTTGGATTTGAACGCATCAGCCGCTTGCTGGAAATGAAAAAACACCAAACTGAGCTGGAAATTAACCTGAACGCCCTTGTCCATAACCTAAAGACTTATCAGCAACTTTTGAAACCCGGCGTTCGTACCATGGTAATGGTCAAAGCTTTTTCCTACGGCAGCGGCAGCGCTGAAATTGCTAACCTACTGCAATTTCATCAGGTAGATTATCTGGCAGTAGCCAACGTGGAGGAAGGGATGGATTTACGGAAGAATGGAATACAGCTACCGGTTATGGTATTGAATCCGGATCCTTTTTATTTTGACTTGTTCCCCCAATGGAACCTGGAACCCGAATTGTATTCGCTTTCTATTCTTAAAGCCTTCCGGAATCAACTTCTAAAACAAGGAATAAGCGATTACCCGGTTCATCTGATCCTGGATACCGGCATGCACCGGCTCGGTTTTGTCCCGGAAGAAATGACGGAACTTCTTTCTTTTTTAAAAGAACAGGACACGTTAAAAATAAGTTCTGTTTTCAGTCATCTGGCGGCAAGTGAAAATCCCGACATGGACGACTTCACTAATCAACAGGCGCGCCTTTTTGAAGAAATGAGTGAACAGATCAGTAGCCTTTTACCCTATCCCATCATACGGCATCTGGTAAACACTTCAGGAATCAGCCGGCATCCGGATTTGCAATACGATATGGTACGACTTGGTATTGGGCTATACGGCATTGACAAAACCCTGAACAAACAATTACAAGTGGTTCATACCCTCAGATCCACCCTGTCGCAGATAAAGGAAATTCCTGCAGGAGAAACCATCGGATACGGGCGCGCGGGGAAAGCTGATACCCCAAAACGTATTGCTACTGTAGCTTTAGGGTATGCAGACGGCTACCTTCGTTCTTTGGGACTGGGGAAGGCGCAAATGCATCTCCATGGAAAACCTGCCCCTACCGTAGGCCACATCTGTATGGATATGCTCATGCTGGACATAACCCATATCCCCGAAGCCCATGAGGGGGATACCGTTGTTGTTTTTGGAGACTCGCCTTCCATTCAGGAATTGGCAGCCTGGGGAAATACGATTCCTTACGAAATTCTTACAGGCCTGTCTCAGCGGATTGTCCGGGTTTATGTGCAGGAATAAGGTATCCGGCTGACCTGATTTTTGAGCAAGCGAAAAACAATTTATTTTTAATATTTATATCATTTTAATCAAATATTAGTGTATCTTTAATGTTAGAAGTAAGAAGCGTGATAAAAGAAGTGTAAATAAGTAATATTATGGGCTATGTTGCTAAACCTCTCAATAAAATCCAGATAAGCAAGTCAAACAGACCAGCGTTGCGAAAAAAATAGCTAAATTTGACGTTTAGGAGAATGAAAGCTATTAAATGGAAAGGATTATATCGAATAAGTCTATTGAAAGACGCAATTATTGGGTCGAAGAAATCAGAAAGCTAAGTGGTAACTTTGATGATGATTATGAAAGGTTAGCTAAAGAGTTAACCAATGAAGTAAAAAAGGGTGGTATTTCTGTATTGGTTGACCATTTAAGGCTTTGTGGAAATATTCCAGAATCCTATAAACACGACTCGAGCGAAGAAAAGCTATACTCTAAATATACAGATTGTTTGCTCTCTCTTGCCTACAAAGCATTAGGGCTGAAAAGTTTGGTTTTAACAGGAAGAGCTGATGCCGCAGATGTTGAAACATTTGCGAAGGATTATAGCTTTGTTGCTGATGCAAAAGCATTTAGATTAAGCAGAACAGCGAAAAATCAAAAAGACTTTAAAGTTCA
>CAYRBD010000081.1:0-15390 GCA_964422465.1 uncultured Chitinophagaceae bacterium | reverse complement strand
AATCCTCCGGTTCCTCCGATAAATATTGCTCTAAATAATAAGCCTACCGACTCAGGTAACGCAGTTGAGTTGAACTGGCAGTTGGGTTCCAACAATACCGATTCCGTATTTATATATAGAGCAGGCAGCCGGGAGGGGCATTATGATTTGATTTATACCCGGGGCTCGGGATTAGATACTACCCGATATCTGGATACTTCTGTTTCACCGCTTGATGCGCATACCTACTATTATTATTTGGTTGCGTCAAATGATAAAGGTCGTTCTGTTTCTTCGGATACGATACAATTTTCTACTTTGAATTTAATTCCCGGAACTCCATCTGGTGTTCACTTGAGTAATACCACCTATGGATATAATCGCGCGGTAGGTGTTGATTGGGAGTTACAGACGGATTACCCAGCCTTTATTCAGGTGTATAGGGCTTCTGAAAAAGAAGGGACCTATATTTTGCTTAATCCGGATACTTCTGATGAAAGAATAAACAGCTATTTAGATACGGACGTCTCCTTAAACAGTAATTATTATTACTATTTGGTTGCCAAAAATAAATTTGGGGTTTCAGGTCCATCTGATATTGTAAATATTACTATTCCTGCTACTGCACCTGTTGTACCTCCTTATATTCTTCCCATAACGAATCAGAAGTTATATGCAGGGCAAAGAAGTACCTTACAGGTTACTACTCATAATACGGGTGAGACGATAAGCTTTTCACTGGGAGCCGTACCTTCTTTTGTGACCCTTCAGGAGGACGGAAATGGTAAAGCCAGAATAATGTTTAGCCCGGATGCAAGCGACATTGGAATATACGATAGTTTAATGGTTACCATGAAGGATGATGGAGGAGATAAGGATACTGCTTACTTTGCTGTACAGGTAACAGACGGTAATCTTTCCTCTAAAGTATATTTGAACTTTACCGAAGCTGGTTTGGGCTATTCTCAACCCTGGAATAACATTAATTATATTACAGGCTCTAATCAAACTTATAATAATTTGGTGGATAGCGCTAAACAGGTAACGAATGGCTCCTTGACCATTGTAGATGCATGGTCGGGCATTCAGACAGACGGGGCCAATACTTATAATAATTCGGGAGCAGTTCCGGATTCTGTGATGGCTACCGGTTTTTATAGTACAAGTACGGGAAGTAGAACGATGATGCTATCCGGTATGGATCCGGCTAAGCGGTACAATTTGATCTTCTTTGGTTCTTCCAACAATGGGGGGAATACGGATTATACTACAACCTATACGGTTGGTGGGCAGTCAGTTACCTTGAATGGAATCAGAAATACTGCTAAAACAGTGAGAATAAATGGGATTGATCCGGACCTCAACGGTACCATTTCCATATCGGTTCAGAAGGGGGCTAATGCCTCAAGGGCTCTTTTGAATGCAATGATCCTGGAAGAGTATGACAGCAGTTTATTGATAGCGCCCTCTGGGCTTGCTGCTACCGCTGAGACCGGTAAGGTGAATTTGAAATGGACCGATCGTTCCGATAATGAGGTACAGTTTAAAGTGTTACGGGCAGATTCCCTGAATGGACATTACCATGAAATAGGAAATGTCTCCGCAAATATAACTTCTTATACAGATCAGGATGTTATAGCTAATAAACGCTACTTCTATAAGGTGGTTGCGACAGATACGAAAGGAGAAAAGATGCCCAGCCAGGTGGCTTCAGCTACTACACCTGACTATATGATCTTTGTTAACTTTAACTTGAAAGAAGACCCCGCGCCGGCTCCCTGGAACAATACACAATTGCCTCCTCAAAAAGGGGACGTATATGGCCCATTGTTGGATAGTAAAGGAAATAATACCGGTATAACACTCAATATGGTCTCTAATTTTGCACAGGAAAATAGTTACGGAGTAAACACTGGCGACAATTCAGGGGTTTATCCGGACCTGGTTATGCAGGGAACTTATTATGCAGATAATGGAATTGATACGGTAAGAATGCAGGTTGACCATTTGGATATGACTAAGAAATATGATCTCACATTCTTTGCCAGCATAACCGGAAAAGATTGGATAAATACAACGCAGTATATGGCAAATGGGCAAATGGTAGCTCTGGAAGCGAGTTATAACGCTACCCATACTGTAACTTTGAAAGGATTATCTCCTGATGAAAATGGACAGATATTGGTTAAAATGATCAACACAGTAACTTCCAGATACGAAGTGATTAATGCTATGGTAATCAGGGTGTATGATAATTATGATGATGAAGGAAATAAAGTGATAGACCCTCGTCTTTACCTTCGTTTGGGAAATTCGCAGGGGAGATATAACAAAACTGTGAATGATGGCGATTCGGATGTTCTGTCGGTTAATCCATCTATCTTTATGGGTAAAGTGTATCCAAATCCATTTAAAGATTTTATAAATATAGAACTAAAGAGTGGGGAAAATGGAAAAATAGTATTAACATTGTATAACATTAGTGGCGAAACGATGGATAGACGTATGATAACGGTAAATAAAGGAATGAATGCAGTGCATTATGTCACAAAGAGCAGTCTGCCTCAGGGGATTTATATCTTGTCTTTAAGGTTGTTAGGAGAAAGGGGTAAGGTAATAAATGTTAAAGTTTTGAAACGATAATGCACAAGTAACAAGGATTAATTTAAGAATTATATGGATAAATATGATCTGATATTAGTAGGATCCAGTTTTGCTTCTTCTTTTTTTCTAAAAAAATTCCTTGAGAAATCTAAAACAAAAAAACGGGTTTTGGTATTGGAAAGAGGAGTATTCTACCCTCATGCGGCGAGGATAGAAGCTAAAAAAGGTAAGCCTGTTGAGGAATTTAAGAGCCTCCCTCCGGCCGATCAGATGTTTATTTTTAATAATAGGGATAAGAAAGAATGGGTATTTGATCCTAACTTTGGAGGGAGTTCCAATTGCTGGGTAGGATGTACCCCGAGATTCATGCCAAATGATTTTAAAATAAAAACGCTCTATGGCGTTGGCCAGGATTGGCCGATAACCTATGATGAAATTGAACCTTATTACTATGAGGCAGAGGATACGTTGGTAGTGGCCGGGCCGGAAATTACCCCTTATCCCAAAACAAAAAAATATCCCTTACCACCTCAGCACCTCTCAACGATTGATAAGTTGATTCAAAAAAGGTATGGGCCCCTTTTCATTAGTCAACCTACGGCAAGAGCAACCGTTGCAACAGGGAAAAGAAATGCTTGTTGTAGTAGTTGTGTATGTAGATTATGTCCGGTAGATAGTAAGTTTACTATCGAAAATACGCTTTTTTATCTTTATGAAAAACCAAACGTGACTATAAAATATAATTGTCAGGTTTATAACCTAAAGATCGAAAATAATCAGGTAAAGAGTGTTATTTATAAAGAGAAGGGAAAGGATTATGAAGTGGAAGGTGAAATAATTGCCTTAGGGGCCAATCCGATATTTAATTCTCATATTTTACTGGCGGCAGGAGACAAAAGCTACTATACCGGGAGAGGACTAAGTGAACAGCGGGGCATCTATGCCAAATTCTATTTGAAAGACCTGGATAATGTAGGAGGCAGTTCTATAATAACAACGAATGGATTCATGTTATACGATGGACCTCATCGTAAGGACTATGCTGGCTGCCTTATTGAGAATAACAATAATATATTTATCAGAAATGAACCCGGAAAATGGAGAAAAATAGCGTTGATGAAGTTCGTTTTTGAAGATATTCCCAATGATAACAACAGAGTTGTGCTGAGTGAAGATCCCTTGAAACCCAAAATTGAATATGGAGGGCACGATTCTTATGTAGATAGAGCCAGGGATAAATTGGAAGAAAATATAAATAAAACCTTTTCTTTTTTGCCTATAGAAAAAGTTGAAATAGATAATTATTTTCAAAAAACAGAGTTTCATATTTGTGCAGCAACGAGAATGAGTAAAACCCCTGATGAAGGAGTAATAGATAAGAACTTAATACATCATCGGTACAGGAATCTATTTGTCTTGGGTAGTGGGGCCTTCCCCAGTATAACCCCGGCTAACCCTACATTGACCCTGTCCGCCTTGTCTTTAAGAGCAGCTGATCAGTCATTTTAAAAGGTTATTCAACATGAAAAGAAGGAAATTTATTGGAGTTATAGGTATCGGAACAGCTGCTATTGCTACCGGAGGGTATATTTCTTTCTCAGACTTTGACGATGCGGTAAAAAGAGTCATCACCCAAGAGGCCGGGGCTTTAAAGTTAAAAGTTGATACAAAGGAAATTGACTCCTTTGTTGTCGGTGCGAGGGAATTTGGGCTCTGGGATACTTATTCATTTAATAAAAAGGAGCTAATCAAGTGGTTTTCACGTATTGGGAACTTAGGAAAGTCTTTACCGCTTTTCTACAAATTTAATCGATATAAACAGGAAATTCTCCACCACTTTTTATTCGCGTCTTCTTTTTTTTACGATGGAATGGATGTGAACAAACCTGTCCGCTATCTCAGGATTTATGATCCATATTCAACGCCTTGTTGTAATCCCTTTTCCAATCTGTATTATTCCAGCTAACGGGTTTTGAGGAGAATACGTACAAGAACCATATAGATCAACGTTTACTAATCATTCTCCCCCATTTACTAACGTCTGCCTGATTTCTGTCTAAACTCGTTTAATTTTGTACTGGAAAAATTTAACGAATATTATATGACTATCTCATATCTTGTCAGGTACCTCTGGAAAAAGAAGTGGTTGATCCTTGTGCCCACCTTTATTGCTGTTGCACTGGCCTGGTTCTTAACCCGTGAAATGACGCCCGGATACACGTCTTCTGCCGAGCTTTCTACCGGTTATATGGAGGCAGATGTTTTTGGCAATTCCCGAAATGTAAATACGAGAGCCCTGTTTAATAATGTGATACAGACCTTGCAGTCAAACCAGGTGCTGGATCAGGTTTCTTATAAGTTACTTTTTCATGATTTGTCGGGAAATGTTCCTTTTTGCCAAATAGAGGATAAGGAGAAACAGCAAAATATTCTTAATAAATTTCCGGGAGGAAAAGAAGCAGTTCTCAATTTTTTGTCTCATAAAATAGATTCCTTTTACGTATTGAATCTGGCGATTAAAAAGGACAGAACTATTCGAGAGCTTGCCGACCTTTATCAATACGCCCCCGATGCCTTGTTAAGCAAGATGCAGGTTCAAAGGATAGAAGGCTCTGATTTTATCAGGGTAACGGCTACTACTTCCAATCCACAGTTGAGCGCCTTTGTTTCCAATGAAGTTTGTGACCGGTTTTTGGCTTTGTACCAAAGCAGGCACGGCTCTTCTACCACCACCTCCATTGAGGGGCTTAAAAACCTGGTGGAGACTAAAAAGAAGATATATGACAGCAAATTAAGCCAGTTACAAGAAGCCAACAATGCTTCCGCAGACAATCCGGATCAAATGTTGGCTGCATTACGAACCCAACTTATCCAGCAAAAGAATAACCTGATCAGCGCCAAAGCAACATTGAAAAGCGTGAATGACCAGATCAGTAAAGCCGATAAAAAGGGAGGGCTGGCTGATAATGAGGAGATTATTGCGTTAAGGAACAACATCGACCAGTTGTATGCCAAATATGTGAATGGTGGTTCAGAAGACAATGGATTATTAAGCCAGATAGCCGGACTGAGGGCAGAGTTACAACAAAAACTATCTGCTGTTAGCGGCGGCGCCAGTGGGGTTTCTTTGGGAGACCTTCAGCGGCAGAAGATAGATTGGCAAACGAAAGTAAGCGTGGCTAACCAGACAATCAATGATCTGCAGGAAAATATTCATACCCTGGAAAACACAGCACAGTCTTCTGCTGCCCGTCAGGGAATCATTCAGGGCATGCAAAGCGAAATTGAAGTGGCCCGCCAGCAGTATATGGATGCCAATAATTTATACAATCAGGCTCTGAATAGAAACCGGTTTCCGGGAAATCATTTTCAGCAGGTTCTTCAGGCGAGCCCTCCGATGTATCCCGATCCTTCCAAAAAGATAAAAATTATCGGTTTTGCAGGCGCCGGCGTATTTTTCGCCCTTATCTTTTTATTCCTGTTTTTTGAATTTGTGGATTCCTCTATTAAAACCCCGGCTTATTTAAGAGAGCATATTCCTTTTCCTCTTTTAGCCAACCTGAAGCGGATTCAGTTAAAAAGTCCCCCGGTAGAGGAAATATTTAGTATAAACGGCGCTCTTCCGAATTATAAGAGAGGGTTTCGCGAGCAGGTGAAGCAGTTGCGCTATGCCGTGGAAAACTCGGGAAAAAAGATGTTTCTGATTACCGGCTATCATCCGGGATCGGGGAAAACCACCGTTGTGCAATCGCTGGCCGGAAGCCTGAGTCTGAAAAATAAGAAGGTACTCCTTATTGATGCCAATTTTCAGAACAACACACTCAGTCAAAAGTACAATGCGGAACCGGTATTGGAAAGCCTTGAAGTTAAACCAGATGATCGTAATGCGATGAAGCTGATTAAAAATAAGGCAGTGGCTGCGGGGAACGACCATATTGAGTTATTAGGATGTGGGAGTGGCGACCATACTCCTGATGAAGTGTTGCACGAGCATAATATATTGGCGTGGTTGAAAAAAAATGATTTTGATTTTGATTATGTTTTAGTGGATTGTGCCTCACTCAGCAAAGGCCCCGATTGTAAAGAACTGCTCAAATATATAGAGACTGTTATTATGGTTTTCGCTGCAGATCAGCCCCTGACAGAAGAGGAGCAAAAGTTTATGGAATTTTTAAAGGAACAGAGAATAAATACGGTAGGAGCCGTGTTGAACAAGGTAAATAGTTATAGCCTGGAGGCTTAATAAGGGGAGAAATGAAAAACAAGGGAGAGAATAATATTTTGGAGTTATTGGTAATGACCTTTTTGGCAGCGCTGTTTATATTCATTTTCCTTAAACTGGTTGTGCTGTAATCCTAAAACAAGGCATAACAAAAAGTACTATATGCGAATTTCCGGTGACATAAGAGAGGTTCTGGCATTTTCGAAGCCCTGGAAAGGGATCGTGTATGGCGCGGTCTGTGTTAGTCTTTTAACCTTGTTTTGGTTTACGGGGCTGGAAAAACCTGTTGTTCCCATCCTTGCTGTTGGGGCAGGTTTTGCGTTGCTTTTTATAGCTCTTACTTTTTACGACTTAAGGTTTGGATTTTATGGGATGATTGGATTTGGATTTTTCCTTGCCTTTTTAGATCGGATGACCAATTCGAGCCTACCCATGTATTCGCTCTTTTTCTTTCTGCCTTTTGCCCTTTTTATGGTTATTCTGGTAGAAACTGTTTCTCAACGGAAACGTTTTAAGGCTGAATGGCATTTGCTCTTGATTGCTTACCTGGTTATATTTGCCTATGGTATCTTTGAAGTTTTCAACCCACAGATGGGTTCGCTTTTGGGATGGGTTTCTTATTTTCGCCAGTCTTTTTCCCTCTTGATACTCCTTTTTGTATGCTTATATTTTTTTAAGGATTTAAAAAGTGTACGTTTCTTTTTTCAATTTTTGATTGGGGCCATTTTCGTTACCGCGGTATATGGCTGCATACAGCAGTGGTTTGGCATGGCGCCCTGGGACAGAAGGTGGGTTTATGGCAATCCAAGTGTGTTGGGTTTGTATTCCCTCTACGGGTTAGGTATTCGGAAATTTTCCTTTTTAACCGACCCGGCAAACTATGGGAGCCTTATGGCTGCCGGCGCTATTGCCACGTTGATCCTTGCGTTGGAGTCAACCGGGAGAGTAAAAAAGATCATACTGTTCTTTTTTACGGCCGTTATTTTACTGGGAATGTCGTATTCCGGAACCCGAACGGCCAACATTATGGTGGTTGCGGGGCTGGTTTTATATATTATGATAACACTTTATCGGAAAAGGACCTGGATATTCACCCTTATTGCCGGATTTGTTTTTCTATTCATCCTATATGCACCTATTTATGGCAATGTTACGCTTTTCCGTATAAGGACGGCTTTCAGGGCGCCTACCAATGATGCTTCTTTGAATGTAAGGTTTATCAATCGGGAAAGGATGAGACCTTATATACAGAGCCATCCTTTTGGCGGCGGGGTAAATACAACCGGCGCCGGTGGGGCACAATACAACCCCAACCATTTTTTAGCTTCTATTCCTCCGGACAGTTCTCTTGTGGCTAACATGATGGAAACCGGATGGGTGGGTCTGGCGCTTCATCTTCTATTTCTATTCCTTCTTTTGGCTTATGCGGTCCACTATTATTATCGTTGCCAGAACAAGGAGATCAAGACTTATTATATCCTTATGGCCACCATGCTTTTTTCATTGGGGCTGGTAGGCGCCTATGCACAATATACTTTGATAAATGTCCCTCAGATATTTGTTTATATCCCATTTATAGCCATTATCATCAAATTATATAAATTTGATACCCCAGAATATATAAAAACTAAATCGTAAAACTATTTATCTTATGAAACATTGCCTCATGTTAAGTCTTGCAATTCTAATGGCTTTTCCCGTATGGGCACAATTACAGCCAACTGTTACAAGAGCAGATATGCCCCCGGGTATCCGGGAAAAGTTGGTTGGGCTGGCTGTTCAAAACCCCGGGCTGGAAATTGCCGACCGTAAAATAGAGATTGCCAAATACAACCTGAAAGGAGCAAAAGGCTGGTGGATCAATAATATTTCTTTGTCCTTTAATGCGAATGAGTTTACTATCAAGCGTTTTACACAAAAACAAACCCCGGGGAACAACAACTATTATCCCAATTATTATCCCTTTTATAACGTGGGGGTAAACATTCCAATAGGTGGACTTTTTACTCAACCTGCTAAGGTGAAGGCAGCCCGGGAAGATGTGGCCATTGCACAGGCACAACGGAGCGAGACCTACCGTCAGGTAAAATCTGCGGTACTGTCCGCATATGAAGATTATCTGTCCGCCAAAGAGCTGTTAACAATTCAAAACCAAATTGCCGAAAGCAACTACAATGAGTACCTGCAGGCAAAACAAAAATTCCGGAATGGAGAAATCTCCATTGTAGAATACAATGCAGCCTCAGAATCTTACCATAAGGAGTTAAAAAACAAGATTTCGGCTCAACATGCCCTTAATCTGAATAAGATAAAGCTTGAAACCTTGATAGGCGTGCCTCTGAGCAGTGTTTTGCAACAGGAGCAGGGCAGTGTTAATGCAGCCGATTCCACTGCTGAAAGATAAAAAATCCAACATTTTTAGATTTATATTTTTTTATTTATGTTAAAACCACTATATTTGTTCTACAAGTGATTTTAATGGCTCGCGATCGTGCCTTTTCATAGACGAATAACTGCGTTAGTTTCTTTCTCCTAATTTTTTTATAAAAAAGAAATTAACGATTATATAACCGTTAAACCCATACGATATGAAAAATCCGATGCGAGTAAAATATTTACTCCTCCTCTCTATGATAACTTTGCTCTGGTTTTCTCAGGCCAGAGCACAGATGAAAATCGGGAACCATCCGACTAAAATCGGAAAAGCCTCCATCCTTGAATTAGAAAGCCCCAATCAGGGCTTACGGCTTACCCGGGTGCCGGATACCGCTACCGTAAATCAGGTATTTGCAACCATGGATCAGGAGGCCGTAGATTCTGCCAATGGAATGATTGTTTTCCAGACGAAAGACAGTTCCCTTTATCTAAGAGCCGGTGGGGGCTGGCATAGATTGCTTTCGGCCGATGATCTGGGAGTCCTTGTAGGAGGCGAACCGGGCAATACCTTCTGGGATTTGACAGGGAATGCCGGGACTGACTCCAGTGTACAATTTTTAGGAACAACCGATTTGATGGGGATGCGCATTGGAACCAATAGCGAGTCGGCCATTCTTATTGACCGGAATGGAAGTGTCGCCGTGATGGACAGCCTGTTCATCGGAGGGGGAGTGAGCCTTGGACAAAGTGCGCAAATTGCGGACAGCCTGCTGGTTGGGGCCTCCCTGCATGTTCAGGACAGTGTAACCCTGGAAACCGTGAGCGAGGCATTGGGGACGGATTATACCGCCCTGGTGATTGGTTCTGACGGAGTAATCAGAAAAAAGAACCTGGAATTGGCTGCCTCTCATATTAGCTTGGAGGCCGTTACCGGGGGAAGTGTTGGTAAAGATTTTAATATTGACAGCATTTCTGTACCAAATACTTTTATTCTCAACCTGCCGTATGCCAGCGGGATCCGCAATCAGGCCGCGAATGGGCTGGTGGATACGGTTACCCAGTCTTTTGCAGGAACGAAATCCTTTAGGGATTCTGTTGCGGTAGGAAAAGATGAACCGGCCAATTCCACCTTAGAGGTAAACGGAAACGTGAGTTTGGCTGCACATATAACCACGGCTGATTTTAATATGGGAACAACGACCAATGCAGAATACAAAACCATTATCTGTAATGTTTCGGGACAAAGCGGGATTTCAGGCTCGCCAACCATCACCGTTACTTTACCTTCTCCCTTAGATGGCAGAATTTATACCATTAAAAAAATAGGAGATGAGAATGCGAACCAGATCAATGCCTACGTAACCGTCTTAGCTTCAACCGGAACTACCTTCGGAGATGGGGGAACCAGCGCTAACCTTTATAACAACTGGACTTCGATAACCGTACAGGCTATGCAAGGGAAATGGTATATCGTGGGTCATTAAAAACCAGAGCTAAAATTTAAGGCGATGAAAAAGCAGGGATGCCAAATAGTGTCTTTTCTCTTTGCTTTCGGTTTTATGTCTTTTTCTGCCGGTGCCGGCGCCCAACAACTAAAATTAGGTAATAAACCGACTTATATTGAACGGTCGGCGGTGTTACATTTAGATAGTAAAGACCAGGGACTTCTTTTAACGCGCGTTTCAGATACCACAGCGATCAATTCTCTGGACCCACCGGATGGCATGATCATTTATTTTACAGATGATGCCTCCTCAATGCCTTATGGATTTAATGCAGGTGTTTATCAGAGAAAAGACGGGCATTGGCAAAAATTGGGAATCCGGATTGATACTGCAGTGGACCATACGCAATCGGCTATTAAATTTACTCATGAAAATGGCAAATTAGTTTTACATCTTCCAAATGCCACTACAAACCTTAGAGGAGTAGTGAGTTCTGGCCGTCAGTCCTTTTCAGGAAGAAAAACCTTTAACGATTCAGTGAGGATAAAGAATTTACATCCGGGGTCTGTTATTTTTATAAGAGATGACGACAACGTAAATAATAATGTACTCACAGAAAATAACCCCAATTTCTATTGGGATAATACCAACCTTCGATTGGGAATAGGAACAAATGTACCGGAATATGCCCTGGATGTATATGGAGATATTCGAGTGAATGGGGTTGTAATTCCATCCGATATCCGATTTAAAAAGAATATCCAAAAGTTACAGCATGTTTTATCCCTGTTGGACAGTCTTCATGCCTACACTTATTTTTATCGTATGGATGAGTTTAATCACAGTGGTTTTCCGGAAACGAGACAGATCGGGATGATTGCGCAGGAAGTAGAAAAATATTTACCAGAACTCGTAAAAACAGATAGGAAGGGCTATAAATCGCTCAATTATGCACGATTTACAGCCCTCCTCCTGGAAGCGTTCAAAGAACAACGGGCGGAAATGGCAGTCTTTAAGAAGGAAATGAGAACCACCTTGCAGGACCTAAAGGAGCAGGTAAGCCGGTTGGAAACACAGTTGGGAGAAGGGCAGTATGAGGATTAAAAGGCTTCAAAAAGAGACATGTTTCTGCATGATTAGCCTTGGGCTTTTTGCTTTTAGCTCGAGAGCGCAGACAATTTATATCCCGCCCGAAGGGCATGTTTATTCTTTTGCCCCTGCAGCAACAGGGCTTTTTGAAGAAGTTGTTAATGAGGGAAGTTTTGGTTCCATGCCCGGTTCCGTCATTTATTTTTTAGGAAAGAAATGGGAGAATGGCCCTGGCTCCACTTTACCGGGGAAAGAAGGAGATAATACACCGGGCGGATTGTTCCGGTTTACAGGAGGGAAGAGGCAATGGTTGGCGGGGGGCTACAATATCCATGCGCATACCGGCCCTTCCTTTCCCAATCTTGCTATAGAGAACCCCGCGGGTGTTTGGCTGAAAGATTTTAATGATCTTCGCATTCGGGGAAATCTGGATTTTAACAAGGGCTTTCTCTATCTGAACGGTTGGAATGTTTTGGTAGAAGATTCGATCTCAGGCTATTCGGATAATGGATTTGTAGTAACTGGTGGAAATATTGGGGGCGGGAGTTTATACCGGGAGCCTTCCATTGCCACTTATCGGCGGCTTGTTTTCCCCATTGGGACAAGCCCAGAAAGCTACAGCCCTCTGGAAATAAAAATACCTCAACCTTCTGATAGAGAAATAGGCGTAACGGTTTTTGACCATGTTTTCCAGGAGGCCGTTGCCGGGAGCAGAATAGATACCCATTATGTCAAAAAGACCTGGCAGGTGAAATCAATACAGGGTGCAGGACAAGCCGTAGAAATTTATTTACAACATAAAGAAGAAATGGAAGGAGAACTATTTTCACGCTATCGGGATAGCAGTTACATCTCCTTGTATTATTCAGGTAAAGCGATTTGGGATATGGATACATTAACTCATGACGTGACCAACCCGGGGAGGCTTACGATGGGGCAACAGCATGGTTTTACCTGGGGGAATAATCGTACCTTTCCTGAGGGGATTCCTTTGGAGTCTCCGGATTCGGTAAGCTGGCTCAGTATATCTTCTGTGAAATATAGCAATAGCGCTTGTCCTTTAGCCGTTTTCAGGCTTTGGGAAGCCGAAAGGTATAATTTTCGTTGGGTACAACTGTTTTGGCGTACACATTCTGAAATGAATGTTGACCGCTATGAAGTACAGCGTCGCAGGGATACTGCTACGAAATTCAAGACTGTTGCAACCTTTGCTTCAAAAGAAGAAAGCAGGAGTGGAAAATTATTGAATTACTACTATTATGCAGATGAAAATCCATATTCGGGGTGGACGGATTATCGGCTAAAGATACTGAGTTACAGCGGATGCATTGTTTATACGGAGGCTCAAGCAGTGCCTTTAGCTATTGAGGTACGAGTTTGGCCCAATCCTTCTCCTAAAGAAGTTTATGTGCGGGTAAGAGGCATGGCGCCCCCTGCTCTTATGCAGGTGGTAGATGTAGGGGGACGAATATTAAGGAGCTATACGGTAAACCGGGACGGGGTTTTTGAGGTACAGACCATGGCGGATGGAATCTATTTTCTTGTTTTTAGAAACCCTAAAGACAAGGGTAAAAAGATAACTACAGTGAAGTTAGTAGTTCACCACTCTCAGTAAACGGTAGCAGGTTAATATTTTTCTTTTTTATTAAGAAATAATCATACCTTTGCTGCCCAAAAAAAGAGGAAATTCATGCTGATCATTGATTCTAAAGATTGTGAAAACATAGACAGAGCGCTTAAAAAATACAAACGTAAATTTGAGAGAGCTAAAGTGCTGACTGAATTACGTAACCGTCAGGCATTCACTAAACCTTCTGTAAAGCGTCGTCACGAAGTGCTAAAAGCCATCTACCGTCAGGAAATAGCCAGCGGAAAAATTGAAAAATAGAGAAAGCAGGTTTGGTAAAAATGCTTATTTTTACCTTTTAACTAATTTTCTCAATTTGGCTTCTTCCCTCCAACGTAAATACCGGCCCTTCCTTGAATTTTTAAAGTATGAAAAGCGTTATTCTACTCATACGCTTCTTTCGTATGAGAAAGATTTGCTTGATTTTACCGATTATTTAGAAGTTACTTATGAGATAACTTCTCTTACAGAAATTTCCCCTGCTCTGATACGTTCCTGGCTGGCCAGCCTTACTGAAAAGGGGCTTTCGGCCCGTTCCGTTAATAGAAAATTGTCTGCGCTGCGTTCCTGGTTTAAATATCTGAAAAGAAACGGAGTTGTATCCAAAAATCCACTCCTTCCTATACAAGGCTTAAAATCAGGGAAGCGCCTGCCTTCGTATGTAGAGCGTACAGCGATGGACCGGCTGCTGCACCAATTGGATTTTCCTGAAACTTTTGCCGGCCATACCGACCGCCTGATCCTTGAACTGTTGTATGAAACAGGAATGCGCCGGACGGAACTGGTTCATCTGAAAACCAGTGATGTGGACTGGAGCGCACGGCAAATAAAAGTACTGGGAAAAGGAAATAAGGAACGGCTGATACCGGTTAGTCCCCGGCTTTTGGAGAAAATACAAGAATATCTTAAAGAAAAGGATTCTCGCCCGGATTCCGATAAGGTGTTTCTCCTGGTTACCCGTAAGGGGAGGAAATTGTATGACCAGTATGTATATCGGGTGGTTAAAAAATGGCTCTCTCTGATTACCACAGCGGATAAAAAGAGCCCACACGTATTGCGACACACCTTCGCGACCCATCTCTTGAATAACGGTGCAGACCTGAATGCTATTAAGGAGTTGCTGGGCCACGCAGGGCTTGCTGCAACGCAGGTATATACGCATAACAGCATTGAACAACTGAAAGCCATTTATGAACAGGCTCATCCCAGGTCAGGCGAATGAGCTGCTCTTTAATTGTTAAAGAATAATCAAAATCCCCTCTTGCGATGTAATTAATTTGAGATTTATCATAAAGATTTTTTACTTTAGATGTCGAATTTTAATTAACACCCAAAAAACAGTTAACGATGAATACACAGATTAAAACCGTGCATTTTGATGCTGATGTGAATCTTATTAACCATGTTAATAAACGACTGGATAAATTACCTACTTTTCATGAACGAATCATCAGTGTGGATGTGTATTTAAAGTTAGAGAACCTGAACCACCAGATAAAAGACAAGGTAGCTGAGATACAAGTAAATGTTCCGCAGCACCGGATTTTTGTAAAGCATGAATCAAAGTCCTTTGAAGAGTCTTTTGATGCTGCCTTTGAGTCGGTTGTTACCCAGCTCAAACGCAATAAAACCAAGCAACTTCAAAAATAGATTTGGCCTTGCTATTTCCTTAACTTGATTGAGGGAAAGGACTTTTCTGATTTTAAGGGTGGCCACAATATTTTTTTTTTGCCATATAATTGTTGTTTACTACCTTTGCCATCCATTTTTGAACAGGGATCGTACGCTCAAAAGTGGAGGTGCTGAGGTAATAGATGAAATTGCCAGCATAGCTCAGTTGGTAGAGCAACTGATTTGTAATCAGTCGGTCGGCGGTTCGAGTCCGTTTGCTGGCTCTGTAAAAGGAGTAGAAAACGTTCTTTATAAAGATCAAATTGGGTAGATGGCCGAGTGGTTAAAGGCGACAGACTGTAAATCTGTTCTCTTCGGAGTACGCAGGTTCGAATCCTGCTCTGCCCACGGAAACAGTTGGCAGTTATCAATTTGCA
>CAYRBD010000080.1:0-15565 GCA_964422465.1 uncultured Chitinophagaceae bacterium | reverse complement strand
AGACCATCGAAGATGTACGTGAACTGGTAGAGAAAAAAGACATTGATGCCATCAGCATCGCCACGCCCGGCCATTGGCATACCCCCATGGCCATATTGGGCGTCAATGCAGGGAAGCACGTTTACGTCGAGAAGCCTTTTTCCCACAACCCCCAGGAAGGGGAATGGATGGTGAAAGCACAACAAAAGCATCCTAAACTCGTCATGCAGATGGGTGATCAGCAACGCTCGGCACAAACCTCTATGGAGGCAGTCAGTCTCATCAGAGACGGGCTGATCGGCCGCCCCTATTACGGGAAAGCCTGGTACACCAACAAGAGAGGTTCCATTGGAGTAGGCAAGCCCATCCCTGTACCCGATTGGCTGAATTGGGAGTTATGGCAGGGCCCTGCTCCCAGGAAAACCTACAAGGACAACATCGTGCATTACAACTGGCACTGGTTCTGGAACTGGGGTACTGGCGAAACCGGAAACAACGCCATCCATGAACTGGATTTTTGCCGCTGGGCTATGGGTGTGGATTTCCCGATGAAAGCCACCTCTACCGGCGGACGATATGCCTATAAGGACGACTGGCAGTTCTATGATACACAGATTGCCAGTTTCGAATATGGAGACCAGGATGATAAAATGATCAGTTGGGAAGGCATCAGTTGCAATTCATTTCCATTTTTCAACCGAGGACGCGGTTCTTTAATTCGGGGGACAAAAGGCTCCATTATCGTGGATAGAAGTGGTTATGTGGCTTACGATATGGATGGCAAAGAGATTAAAAAAGGTAAAGAAGGGGGCAAAACAGCTACCCAGACCAGTGACACCATCGGCGGTGGAAATTTGACCGTTAAGCATTTCTATAATTTCACCCAGTCCATCCGGGGGAAAGATAAACCGAATGCTCCTATGGACGAGGCACACAAGAGTGTACTGCTCTGCCATTTGGGAAATATAGCCCAGGAAACAGGGCGAGCCCTAAATATTGACCTCAACAATGGAAAAATTAAGGATGATCCGGAAGCCATGAAAATGTGGACCCGGGAATATGAACCCGGATGGAAGCCTAAAGTTTAAGGTGTGATAGAAGAAGATGCGGCTGAAGCCGCTGATTCTTGCACATACCGTAACAGTTGGCTAAAGCCAACTGCAATTGAAATACAAAAACAATATTATTTTTACCCAATTAAAGAAAAAAATGAAATTAAAAAAGATTCTATCACTTGTAATTCTTCTCTCCCTTTGCCTCCAGCCTGCCTTTGCCCAAAAGCATCACAAGGAAAACTGGACCCCCTTATTTAATGGCACCAATCTGGACGGCTGGCATCAGTTAAACGGCCATGCAAAATATAAAGTAGAAAACGGGGAAATAGTGGGGACTACCGTAGCCAATACTCCAAACTCCTTTCTGGTGACTAACAAAGATTATGGAGACTTTATTCTCGAATTAGAGTTTAAAGTCAATGATCACATGAATTCCGGTATTCAGGTGCGCAGCGAAAGTACGCCCGATTATAACAACGGCCGGGTACATGGTTATCAAATAGAGATAGACCCCTCCGACAGGGCCTGGAGCGGCGGCATATATGATGAAGCCCGAAGAGGTTGGCTTTATCCGCTCATCTTCAATCCCGGAGCCGGAAAGGCTTTTAAACACAACCAATGGAATCATTATCGTGTAGAATGTATTGGTAACACCATCCGCACCTGGGTCAATGGAGTGCCTGCGGCCAGCCTGGTAGATGATATGACCCTGAAAGGCTTTATTGCCCTGCAGGTACACAGTATCGGCAACAACACGGAACAAGCAGGAGAAGAAATCCGCTGGCGCAATATCCGCATTCAGACCGGAGAATTGCATCCCCGCCCTTATAACGACGTTTTTGTGGTGAACCTTATCCCCAACTCTTTGTCCACACAGGAAAGAACCCAGGGCTACTATCTGTTATGGGATGGAAAGCAGGAAGATATTTCTGATCATTGGAGAGGAATCTATAAAAAAACTTTCCCCAAAGCAGGATGGACAGCCAATGACGGCACCTTAACCATTCATCAGTCTAACGGAAAGCAGGAGGGCTCCGGAGGTGATATTGTTACTAAAAAAGAATATGGCGCTTTTGAAATGCAATTTGAATTTAAGTTGACAAAGGGAGCCAATAGCGGGGTAAAATATTTCGTAAAAGAAAGTTATGACACTCACGGGATGTCTGGTATCGGACTGGAATACCAGGTATTAGATGATAAAAATCATCCGGATGCAAAGAAAGGCCGCAATGGCGATCGTACGGTAGCTTCCCTGTACGACCTCATTCCAAAAAATGATATTAAAGCCACGCGTCCCCCGTATGTTAAACCCATCGGCGAGTGGAACCACGGTCATATTATTGTTTACCCCAACGGCCACGTAGAGCACTGGATCAACGGCTATAAGGCACTGGCGTATGAAAAGGGTTCCAAACATTTCAAATATCTGATCTCTATTAGTAAATATAAAAACTGGAAAAATTTTGGCTTATGGAAAGAAGGGCATATCCTTTTGCAGGATCATGGCAATACGGTTTCTTTCAGAAGTCTTAAAATTAGAGAACTGAAATAGCCGTATTATATGAATAATCTGATTTTTAAATGGAGCCGTATTTTCATTATTGCTCCATTTCTTTTTTTTATTCTTTCGGGATGCAATGGGCATAAAAGTACTTCTTCTAAGAAAAGTACGGCAGCCTTATCCCCCAAAGAATCTTTAAATCATTTCAAACTTGAAAAGGGCTTTGATATCCGATTAGTGGCAGCCGAGCCATTGATACAAGCCCCCGTAGCCATACGGTTTGATGCAAAAGGCCGGATATGGGCGGTTGAAATGCAAGGCTACATGCCCGATACTTCTGGTACGGATGAAACCACAAGCCCAACCGGCAAGATAGTGATACTGGAAGACACCGATAAGGATGGCATTATGGACACGCGAAAGGTCTTTATGGATTCTCTCATTCTTCCCCGGGCCATTAGTTTTTATGGAGAAGGTCTTTTGGTGGCCGAGCCTCCCAGACTTTGGTTTGTAAAAATTGATAATGATACTGCCGGAGCAAAATATCTTGTGGATTCAGGTTATGCCGTTGGAGGAAATGTGGAACATCAACCTAACGGGCTTTTAAGAGGCTTAGATAATTGGATTTATAATGCCAAATCTGATACCCGATATAGAAGAATCAATGGAAAATGGGTTAAACAGCACACACACTTTCGTGGCCAGTGGGGCATCACCCAGGATGATTACGGACGGCTGTTTTATAACAACAATTCTGCAAACCTGCTGGGAGATTATTTCTTACCCGGCTTAGGGGCCTGGAATCCAGACCAAAAACGAGTAAGCGGCTTTGATGAAACCATCGTAAGCGATACACGCACCTATCCCATTCATCCCACCCCCGGCGTAAACCGGGGATACCAGCCGGGAATACTTGATAGTACCAAGCGGTTGGTACACTTTACTGCTGCCAGCGGACCAGTCATTTACAGAAGTAATCTTTTTGGGCCCGACTACAAAAATAATGCTTTCGTACCTGCACCTGCTGCTAACCTGATCAAAAGGGATATTTTACATTTTAATGGTTACAAAGTAACTGGAAAACAAGCCTGGCAGGGCAAAGAGTTCTTAGCCAGCGATGACGAGCGCTTTCGACCGGTGAGCCTGTATAACGGACCAGATGGAGCGCTCTATATCGTAGATATGTACAGAGGAATTATTCAGGATATTACTTACCTCACTCCCTACTTAAAAGGGCAAATAGGAATGCGTAACCTGGCACAACCTTTAAACAGAGGGCGTATTTATAAGATTGTACCCAAAGGAAAAGATCCTGCTTCTCCTGTTTTATATGGCAAGTCCACCGAGGATCTGGCAGCCCTGTTAGACAGTCCAAATCCATGGGTACGAAAAACTGCTCAGCGACTTATTGTAGATGGATCAAAAACGGAAGCTGAACCCCTATTGAGAAAAAAATTGCAATCGGATACTTTCCTGATTGGTAAAATACAAGCTTTCTGGACACTGGAAGGGCTGGGAAAATTACAAGATACAGCTATTCTGCCGTTCCTTCACTCTAAAAATATTCATCTTCAACAGCAGGCTATTGCTGCCATCGTATCGGGTATGAACAAAAATAATGTCAATCAATGGCTAAAAGAAGCAGCTATTTTATTCAAAAATAAAGAGAAAGAATTGTCGCCTTACATCGCCTTCCTGGCTGCCAAGGCCATGCAATTTAACCCCGATAAAGCACAACCGCTGCTTCTAAAGCTGGCATTAACCCATCCCGATAACAAATACGTAGCAGATGCCGTCATCAGCGGTTTACAGGGACATGAGCAAACCTTTTTTCAGGAGGTTAACAGGAAAAATGAAGACACTGCATCTGTCCTCTATCGCCACCTCAGGCAGGTTATTTTACAGACAGAACAACGAAAAAGAGACGAAAAGAAAAAGGCCAATGAAAGGTTTAAAAAAGGGAAAATACTTTTTGCCACCTACTGCAAAGTTTGCCATGGCTCAGATGGCGCCGGGATTCGGGCCTTAGGAGCGCCTCTGGATGGCTCTCAATGGGTTACCGGGAATAAACAAACGCTCTTAAATATCGTTCTTCACGGCGTAACCGGTCCTATACAGGTAGGAAATAAACTTTATAAAGAGCCTGAAGTGGGAGGAGAAATGCCGGGCTTTGCAGGAAATGAAAAATTATCTGATGAGGATCTCGCCGAAATTCTAAGTTATATCAGGAGTGCCTGGAGCAACAATGCAAATGCAGTAAACGCTACCGATGTGAGCCAGGCCAGGGAAAGAAATAAAGATCGTAAACATCCCTTTACAATGAAAGAATTACAAAAGCCATAAGGGGGAAACGGCGCTTACGACTACGCTTTTGAGATTGCTTCATCGTTCATCCTCGCAATGGCGGGAAACGACTTACGACTTACTGACTAACGACTTACGACTAATGATTAATGACTATCCTGCTCAAGACTATCTATAAACAAAATAGTTAACCAAAAGCACAGCTATGACAATCAACAAGCCAAAGAATTCCCTTGTCTTTTCAATCCAGGGTTTCTCTGCCTGCATGGTAGCTGCGATGTTGGGCATCCTATATTTTGCTATCCAGTCCCATACACCATCTTTAGTAAAGAAACGGTTCAACGCATAAATCAAATACAATCCGTCAGCTATTAAGTAAACCAATGGAAAATAATAACCAAATACTGCGGCTCCGCAACAAAGCGCTCCAAATAAATAAATACTTACCCACAACCAGGCGTCAGGGTCATTGAAATTGACATAGGCAAAGGCCAGAAAAATCAGGCAAAAGATGATGTTAAAAATAAGCATAGGAATTCCTCATTTTTTGGTGTTCAGGCGATCAAAGGTTCAGTGTTTCAAAGATAAGCGCTAATTGTGATAAAACTCATAATTCTCTTTAGTTATAATGTCGATAGGCATAAAATGGACATGCTCAATTTTTTCTCCCAATACAAGATATTGGTATAAAGTCATGATTCCTTTGTATCCCTGTTCTTCAGATTTATGGCAGATCAAAATATCAATAAGGTCTTTCTTCAGGTATTCAATATTTTCCTTTATGAAATCATAGCCAATAAGCAGGGGCCGTTCCTTCTTTGTTTTTTCAAAAAAGCGGGCTACCGTAGCCACCCTGGAATTGGTTACAAAAACAGCTTTGGGAACACGTGTCTCTTTAAACACTCCCCGTAAGGCCTTAATTACAGAAACATGATCCGTAAGGGTAACATCTATTTTTTCAATATCAGGGCGAAGATTATGGTAGCTGAAATAAGCCCTGAAGCCTTCTTCAATCTCCAATAAGTAATTATGATCATCTACCTCACGAGCGATATTAACTACCAGTATCCGACTGTCTTCCTTTAAAACAAAATTAACCAACTGGCCTCCAAGGAACCCACTCCGGAACAGATGAGGACCGATATAGCACAACCCTTCCTGATGTGGAATATTAGAATCTATTAAGACATAAGGGATTTTTTTGCGTTGGCATTGAGCCGTAAACTGTCGTGCCTCATCTATAAAAGAGGGCGCCAGCAAGATCCCGTCCGGATTACTTTCCAGGATGAGGCCGGCCTTCTCCTCAAAAGATTTTCTGTCATCAAGGTTAAAAAAATGCAGGTTAATTTTTATCCCATATTCTTTTACCATTTCTTCGGCCCGCTTTATGCCCTCCAACGGCGCCTGCCAGAAGTCTGTTTCCTCAGAAATATCAGGAATGAGCACGGCAAAATTTAACACCTTCCTCGAAGCCAGTCGGCTGGCGATAATATTGGGCTTGTAATCCAATTCTTTAATGATGCGTTCTATCCTTCTTTTGGTGTAAGAGGCCACACCCGGGCGGTTGTGTAAAACACGGTCCACCGTGGCAATAGATACCCCTGCCCGGCGGGCAATTTCTTTGACGCCATTATACTTCTTTTCCTTAGCCGATCTTTTTTTCTTCATATAATCAATAGATAAAAAGGAATAAAATGTGTACGTGAACGCAAAAGTACCTGATTTTATTCAATCGGAGGCATGGAGATTGAGTTGAGTTCGCCTAAAATGCATCCCTCGGGATGGCTTTGGAAACCCGAAGTTCACAGAGCCCGGCTGTTTCCTATACAATGGCGACAAAGCCAACTAAAGGCGCTTTCTGTAATTACCTGAGACGTTTAATTCTTATATTCTTAAAATAAACCTTATCCGTATGATCTGTAAGCAGAATACGTCCTCTGGGTAGAGTGCCATATCCCTCCCAATCCTTAAATTTTGTTTCGGCCTTGCGTTTTTCAAAATCTTTACTTCCTCTTTTGTAGCTCAATACCTCTATACCATTTAGCCAATGCTCCACATGCTTACCTTTAGCCACAATTTTCATATGATTCCATTCTCCTGCAGGATGGAGTTTTTTATTTTTAGGCAGATAAAGTAAATAACAGGAAGCTGTGGATGCAATATCATGCTTGTGATTTTTTACTGCGGGATGGTTATAATCATCAATAATCTGATATTCCGGCCCGTTTATAGTGGTCTCCCCGGTTTTAGAATTTTTTAATTCACCAACGAAATATTTTACTCCACTATTGGCTTTAGGCGTCAACTTAAAATCCAATTCAAGGATAAAACTGCTATATTTTTCCCTGGTTACGATATCCCCGGCTCCTTTCTTCTCTAAGAATAAAGTGCCATCTTCAATCTTCCAACCAGAGGAGGGAAAAGTATCACTGTATTTCCCTTTCCATTTATTCATGTTCTTACCATCAAATAAAATTTCCCATCCATTACCGGATGTATCCCTCTCAGTGGTTAAGGTGGCTTCAGCCAAAGAAAAAAGTGATGAATCCCCAGCTGGATTTGAATGCCCGAAAAAAGGAACCATTAGCATAAAAGAGGTAATGGTGTTTCGAAATACTCTTTTTTTGTGTTTCATTTTATGTATTTATTTATTCTGATTTAGCAATCAGTTACTTCATATCCTTAATGGCCTTATTTATGTTGGAGTCTGACTCTGCCTGAATATTTTTTAATCTTTCTTTTAACATTGCGCCAATATCTTGGTTCTTTTCTCATCCGGAAGTTACCCCTTTTATCCATTTAGTCTGCCGGGCTCTTTGATTTAAAACAGTTTTGGGATGAATAATGTTAGAAAAGCATGATTTCCTTTTCACTATTAAAAATCAAGGTAGTGCAAACGCTACATATTCATCTCCCGATTGGACACCTAATTTGCCACCACCGCAAGCAATTACAACGTATTGTTTTCCATTTATCTTGTAAGTGGAGGGAGTGGCAAACCCCGCAGCAGGAAGAAATGCTTCCCACAGTAACTTTCCCGTTCTCTTATTAAATGCTCTGATCTTTTGATCCGGAGTTGCTGCAATAAATAATAATCCACCGGCTGTCACAACAGCTCCTCCATAATTTTCAGTTCCTGTTACAGGAATACCTTTCTTCACCAACTCAGGATACTCCCCTAAAGGTATCTGCCACTTTGATTTACCCGTATTCAAATCTATTGCAGTTAAGGTTCCCCACGGGGGTTTGTTGGCAGGGTAACCTTCCGGCGTACGAATTTTCTTGTAACCGGTCATCGTGTAGGGCATTAATGATTTATTACCGGATGAGTTGATTTCTTTTTTATTATTTAAAGGCACAAAGGGTTCATCCCCATTTTTCAGATTTAATAAAAAAGAAACTACAGCCTCTTTATCTTCTCCTGGGAGCTGTTTAAATGCAGGCATCATCCCTCCTCCATTATTTATCATGTGCAATACTTGTTTCTCCGATAATACTTTGTCAATATGCTGTAAAGACGGGTAGTTGCCTCCCCCGTCTCTGTTCTTTCCATGACAAGCCATACAATGACTCATGTAAACGGCCTCACCGTATTCGGCAATTGTTAAGTTTTCAGTTTTATTCTTAGAATTTGCCTTGACCATTGTTAATGACCATGGAACCTGGTTAGCATTTATATATAGTAAATTAGTAGCCGGATCGTAAGCAGCTCCTCCCCATTCTCCACCACCATCAAAGCCTGGAAATATCACCGTCCCTTTTTCACTGGGGGGAAGAAACATATTGATCTCCGGATCTAATTTCGCAAGTTTCTCCCTAACTGCCTGTTGGGATGATTCTGGAACTAAATAATTAATATCAGCAAGGGTAAACTGTTGCTTCATAAAGGGCTTGGGTAGTTCAGGAACAGGCTGAGTAGGCCAAGGCTGTTCTCCCGGCAATGCGGGACTATCAGGAACCTGCACTTCCTGTACCGGAAATAGAGGTTTCCCATTATCCCGGTTGAGTAGAAAAACGTAACCTGTTTTTGTTATTTGCGCTACTGCATCCACTTGTTTTCCATTATGTTCAATGGTTACAAGATTGGGAGGCGCGGGTAAATCCCGATCCCAAAGATCATGATGAACCGTTTGAAAATACCATAAAAGTTTTCCTGTAGCAACATCTAAGGCCAAGACACAATTGGCAAACAGATTTTTACCTTTACGAAACCCTCCATAGAAGTCAAAAGTGGCAGAGCCTGTAGGTGCATAAACAATGCCCCTCTTTTCATCCAAACTCATGCCTGCCCAACTGTTGGCGCCCCCGGTATATCTCCATGCATCCTTATCCTGCCAAGTATCATAACCTGTTTCTCCAGGGTGAGGGATGGTATGAAAAACCCATTTTATTTTTCCGGAGTGAACATCGTATGCCCGGATGTCACCTGGAGCCGCAGGATTAGATTCCGCTACACGAGTTCCCATGATGAGTAAATCTTTGTAAATAACACCCGGGGAAGTAGTTGTAACATATAGTTTATCTACATCTCTGCCCAGCCCGTCATGCAAATTCACTCTCCCACTATCTCCGAAAGAATTTATTAACCTACCGGTTTTCGCATTGACCGCATAGAGATATGAACCTACAGCATAAAAAATACGTCTATCCTCACCCTCCGACCAATAGGTAACCCCACGATTCGCATTGATAGCAACCTGTGTCTTGCGACTATCCGCAAAAGGATCAAAAATCCATTCTTGATTGCCCGTAGCTGCATCTAAGGCAAACAATTTCAAATGAGGTGAGGTACCATACAATACGCCTTCTATCTCAATAGGATTGCATTCTATTTGTGAATGAATAACCGTATCGACATCCCCTGTATGATAAACCCATGCCGCTTTTAATTGAGCTACATTACCGGTATCTATTTGATCTAATGAGGAATAATGTGAACTCGAATTATCACCTAAATATAAAGCCCAGTCCTTGCTTTCCTTGTTTTGGCTACCCTTACAAGCATAAAGGAAAAGAGGAACTGCCATCCCTATTATTAAAAAGAAATGCTGTATTCTCATATCTTTTGTCAATTCAGCTTTTCAAGAGTTTAATTCACTAATTCTTTCTTGAAGCGTTAATATTCCTTTCTTTTATTAACCAACCAGCTACCTGTTTTTGCATGTGTAATGTAAAATGATTATAATCATCCGGCTTTTTAAAACTCAACTGGTCAAATGAATGTGAATTTCTATATGTTTTACCCACTATAGACACGATGTTATCGACAGATTTAATAGAATGATCTCTATCCAATTCAGGAGCAATAACAAACAGAGGTCTCGGCGCTATACAAGACAATATATCCTCAAAGTCAATAGGAATACGATGTTCATGTCCTGAAAAAAATCCAAGGTGGGGGATCAGACCATGTAGATCATAATAATGCCGGATGCCTTCAGTACCTTTATTATCGTTTCTAAAAGAACTAAATGCAGCTGCTGCCGCTACTCCTTTTACCCGCTTATCCAAAGCAGCAGTAAACAAAGCAACTGTTCCTCCTAAAGAATAACCAACAAGATAAATTTGACTGGAATCAATAAAAGGCATTCTGTAATAGGCATCACTAATGATACTTTTTGTATCCGATACCATTTTCCCCATTTTTGACCAGCGAGGATATCGGTCATAAAAATGCAAAGATTCTTCTATACGTGTTCCAAAACCAATCATATCAAAGGCCAGTACTGCATAGCCGGCATTAAGGAATTGCTTAATCGCTCTTGCACTTTCACTATTATGATAGCCTGTTGCATAAGCATATTTATGCAGGTAAATAACTAATGGAAGCTTCCTGGTAACAGTATCTCTCTTCACACTTCCGGGAGGAAAAAATATCTGGCCCCATAAGTCGTCCCCCAGAGAATGATAAGGGCCTATTCTCATCGTTTTTATCCCGGAGTTTTTATTAAAATGAATCTGGCCGATCACTTCGGTTAAATAATCATCTTCATAAGTACGGTTTTTATCTAAATTTGGAGAAAAAGCCTGATCAGCAGGTATCCCGGGCGGTTTATCTCCCAGCAACCAGTGAATCTCCTTCTGAATACTATCTCGTTGAGCGATATAAAAATTGGGATCAAAATCTTTATTCAAGGATGAGATACCCCCTTTCGGAAAATCTAACAGATTAATATGCTCTCCACTTAATTTCTTCCATCTTTTAAAAGAATAGTTATAATAAAGCTTGTTTTCAGGGGAAATAGAAGACCTGTCAAAGATATAATCAAAAAAATCCAGGTAATCTTCTATGTCCCTGGCGGCATGTTGATGACGTCCACGCCGCAGCAGGATAGCCACATTCGAATCCGCATGAAGAAAATGATAGACCGTTTTGACGGACTTATAGGATCGTTCTATTCCCCACGGATTCCCTTCATGCTCGGTGATCGCAGAAACCATCATCAATCCCCTGGGTGCGATCAACGACATCAATGAATTTTGATCTACAGGTAATTTTTGCTCCCGCCCGATAAACAAGGGTAAACGGGGGCTGAACCAGTGCGGAAAAGTGACGGTTACCATCCGGTCAAAAGAGCCGGGTGTAAAGCGATCATCAGAGTACCTGAACGTATTTTCCCCTCCTGTTCCCCCGCTGCTGCTCACCACCGCCTTTATGCGATCATCAAACGCCGCAGCCATAAGAGATTGTTTCCCGTTTCGGGAATGGCCCGTCAGGGCGATGCAGGAGGTATCTACTTCGGACAAAGTGTATAAATAATCCACAACTCGTGAAGCACCCCAGGCGCGCCGCATCAATTTGGCAAAGTCATAACCGGCAAATATTTCACCATAGTCTTTTGTATCATCTTTCGCATCCGCACCGGCATAAACACATCCAATATATCCCCTACGAACAGCCACCTGTGCCCATCCCCTGTGGTTCCATTGTGTCATAAAGACAGGTAAGGATGAATCCGAAGAAGGCGGGATCATCAATTCCACCGTCATCTTTGCCCGGCCTCCGGGACCAAAAGATAGTTCTACCATTTGATCCCGCACCCCCGCTTCTGTAATCTTAGAAGATAAGATTTTAGCATGAAAAGTTTTCGGAGCCGGAGGCCGGGAACCGGAAACCCAATATTGATACTTTTCTTTTATCCATTTCTTTTTTTGTTGCCATTGAGCCTGTGTTATAACGGGTACATTTTCTCCCCCCTCATCCAACACTAATGGATTGGGGAGATAAGGAAGTGAAGGAAGCCTGTCTATCCTAAGAGAATCCTCATAAAGCGATTGTGCAGGGCTCTTCAACGGAGCCACCACTTCCCCTATTAGTAATAAAAACGTCAGCAGATAAATATTTTTTTTCATGTCATTTTAGCTTGTCCGCTCTTTTGATTTATTATTTTTTTACACGTCTTAATTCTTCCATTGTGAAAGAATGCGTTCTTTTTCCATATCTTTTCCTCACTTCTTTTATATCTTTTTCACTCACTTTACCGGCGTTATTTGTCCATGCCTGCCGGATAAAACTAATGACCTCCGCCAATGCCGTATCAGAGAATTTATCATTCCCAAATCCGGGCATTTCATCCAGAACTTCCGGCCTCTTGTACAATTTATTCTTCACCTTCACCGGCCCCGACAAGCCATATAATACAATCGGGATCAATTTATTTTTATCTCCATTGACCCAGTCCGAACCATTTAAAGGAGGAGCCACATATTCCATCCCGTTGCCATCGGCGCCGTGACAGGTCTGGCACGTTCCGTTAAAAATAGCGTATCCTTCAGGATATTTCTTCTTTAACAATGTCATACTTTCATTCTTCTCAAGTTTTTTCTTGTTTTCCAATACCTTGTTCAATTGACGCTGAAATACCGAATCCTCCTCATACTTATTTATAAAATATCCTTCCTTCCCCTGAATACCACTTATTAGTGCATCGGCCACGTAAATGTTATCAGGATAACGTCGTAGTAACTTCCCCCACAAATCATCTGCCTTTGCAGGGGAGAGGGTAAATACTTTATTGGCAATATGTACGAGATAAGGGGCCGTTAATGAGTCCTTCAGGGAGATCAATCTATTTACTTCGGGTAAATACGCTCTATAGTTACTGCTATCTATCCGGCCGAACAGCACAGTTAGAGCTTCCATCCGAACCAGCCTGTTCTTATTGTTCAATAACGCAATGAGACCCTTTTTATCTAAGGCATCAAGACCTTCTAAAGTCCAGAGTGCATGAATTTTTGTAACTATGGACGGGCTGCCATGTAATAGTTTTCTAAGCGCCGGAATGGCGCTCATTACTTGGTTATCTACCAGTTTTTGCTGGGCTTTATCCCTGACCCATCCATTACCATTTGTCAAAAGTTGAACCAATTTACCGGGATCGTCAGGAATTTGAATTGACTTTAGTTCCCTGCCGTCGGGAACGATTTTATATATTCTGCCGCAATTGATTGGCCGGTTCAGGCCATGCATCAAACTGTAGTTCTTGAGATAATCAGTCAATGACAAATCATCCTGAATGACCCCGCGATACATATCTACTACATACATGGCTCCATCGGGGCCATCGTAGAGGTTGACGGGCCTGAATCGTTGGTCGGTGCTGGCCAAGAATTCTTTTCCATTCCACGCCTGTTTACCTTCGACTTTTACTCCTTCGTGCCGTAAAGTATTTCTCTTGATTAAATAGGCGGCAGGTTCACAAACAAAGGCATTTCCCGCATATCCTTCCGGGAAAGCACCGCCCCTGTATATAAGCGGGCCGCAGGCAGCAGTAAAATGTGTCAGCCTCCCGCTGCTATCAAGTACTCCCTCGCGATACCCCCGGTTTACGCCGGGTGTAGGTATCAAGGGATAAACCCGGTTGTCCGGAACGATCTGTTCATTGACCCCGGCTACTTTCTTTTGGTATTTATTCACCTCTGATATACCGGGTAAAAAGTAATCTCCCAATAAGTTTTGTGAGTTGTTATTATAAAATAGATACCCCAAATTATCTTGGGATACTCCCCACTGGCCGCGCAAAAAGGTTTTTTCAATGATCCATTGTCCATTTATATGTTTATAGCGCTTATCGGAGCCAAAACCGGCATCGTATATCCAGTTATCTATACCCCGCATCAGGCCATTGGTCTGGCCTTCGGGGTTGTTACTTACCGTATAAGCCGAATCTACCAAAACCCTTTCGCCCGGGCGGTCATCCTGAATTTTGACATACCACAAATCAGGAGGAGTGGCAACCAACACACCACCATCCACTAAAGCTATCGCCCGCGGCATGATCAACGAGTCCAGGAAAACTTTTCTTGAATCCATCTGGCCATCCCCGTCCTTATCCTCAAGAATAATTACTTTCCCCAAAGGATAATGCGAACTGCTGTCTCCCTTAATAGGCCGGTAATCAGACATCTCGATGACCCAAATCCGCCCTTTGCCATCAAAAGTCATAGCCACCGGGGTACTGATCAAAGGTTCGGAAGCTACGAGTTTAACAGAAAAACCTTCCGGAAAATGCATCTTTTTCATTGAGGCTTCGGGAGACAAGACGGGGATATCCGTATTTTTTCCATTATTATCATTTTCTCTGCAGGAGGTAGCGGCAAATAGAAAACCTAAAAGCAATAGAGCTAAAAAGCGGTTCTTCGATAATTTTTTCAAAAGCATCTCAATCTTTTATCTAATTATTATAACTGGGTACGTAACCGGGCATAAAGAAACATCATTTTATTATTTTTTTCAAAAATTTGTGCTTCATGGGGGCTATTTCATTTTCTGTCAGAATAAAGGGGGAAGGGAAGAGTATTCCTGCTATGCGCTTACCTTATCTAATTCAGGATATAAGACCCGTGGACTCGCATGACATGATACAGCAGGAAGCCCAGGTTATTTTGCATATTCCTTTTCAAGATTAGTTTTGATAAAATCTACATCTGAGAAAGAAAAAGAAGTACTGCCTCCCATTGTTTTATTATAATAAGGCGAATACATTTCCGCTTCTATCTTTTGGGAATCAGGGTCAATTGTAAGCAGTCTGAGGTAACCTCCTCCAAAATCCTCCCCTTGATAATCCTGTAATATTTCATAAATTTTATTTCCATGCACTCCTATATCCACCCTCTTTGCCGAATTCCCGGTATGTCCGCTGATAACCATCAAAATATTCTTATGTTTTTTAATCAGCAGATCATATACCTCCTGAGGGCTCAGATCACCATAGTGGCGATCGGAAAGTTCGCCAACGACTCCCCCTGCTCTTAGAAAGTAATGAGTTAACAAGATAACGTTATAATCCGGATGATCTTCTATTATTTTATCAGCCCAGTTGAGCACGCCTCTTCTGGGGCAGAATTCGTACGCCAGCACCAGCCAGTTCATCCCTCCTGCTTTAAATGTATAATAGGCATTATCACTTTTACCATTTTCAAATTGACCACGCTGGAGCAGAAAACGATAATTGGGAAAATAAGAATTAAATTTACGGGTATCTCTTAGGCGAGCATTAAGATTTTCCATATTTGTCTGCTGAGCTTCTTTCCCCGGTCTGGATTGGTTGTCATGATTCCCTACTGCCAGGGCATACGGAATATTTGCCTCATCAAGGACTTTAAATCCCTTGCTGGCAATTTCCCACTGCGGAAAGACATCAAGGTCAATAATATCTCCTACGTGTAACACAATGGGGATGTGTAATGAATCCTGATTTTGCTTTATCCAATTTATCTGGCTAAA